>NZ_CP036200.1:1800000-2100000 GCF_004295345.1 Shewanella maritima
TTAATGCGCGACACCATATCCATCAGCTCTAATTCGTGCTGAGGGTTATGCACATCTACGTGAGCAGGAGCTAGCAGCGACTCGGCATAGTTAAACAGGGTAGGAACTTGCTTATGGGCGACATGATCGCTGACCTGGTAATCTGGGTGTAAATCGGTATGTAGCAACCAACCTTTAAGCAACTTAGTGCGGCCTTGAATTTGCCTAAAGCGGCCAAGTAGCTCAAATAAACGCGCCTGCACCACACTGAGTTCTTGGGTACATTGGCTCAAGGTTTCTTGCAAGCTGGTGACTAGCAGGCGGCGTAAATCACGTACATCGCCAGCAATTTCAGCCAGTTCACTAAACTGGAACATCTCCAGGCCATTTAGCAGCTCAGTAACCTGACTTTGGGCTAACTCGTTTTCACGAATTTTGGCGCTAATGCTACCCACATAACCAAACTCGTTGTTAATCCGCCCCCAAAGGACACGAATCGAGTAACGCAGGCTATCAGTAAAGCTATAAACATGTTCGCTAAGGTCGGCAAGGTAGGCCTCACTGGCACTGTAATCACTATTAAAACGGGCTTCTTTATAGTGATTCGCCAGCGTCTTAATTGTGGCGAGCGATGAGCCGACATTAGAGTCAATTTGGCGGTTACGCTCATCACTTAACGCTTCTTCTAATACTGCTCTAACCGAGCGCTTTAGACGTAAATCTTGGTCGGCCTCAGGGCGCCACAAAATGCCGCTTTTACGCAGTTTTTCAATGGTTTTCTCATCGTGCTGAGTTTCATTAACTGAGCCCGACAAATACACATCCATGACCACATCTGCATGACGGCCAAGCTGCCTAAGTAACTTGACCCCAGCAGCGTGCAAGTTGCTACTCATAGTAAGTCCCTTTGACTGGCAGTTTCGGCTTGCGCTTCAAGGTTTAAGCCTTCGGTTTCATCGATAAAGCGAATCACCTCATATAAGTAATCAATCTTACCCGTGGCTATGTATAACTGCTTTTCAGCGTTAGGTTTAGTTAAAAAACCAAGCTCTAATAGACGCTTGAATACCAGCTTTAGCTGACCATCACTTGAGCTTGAGCTTGAACCAAACAAACGGTAACTGGCTAGCTTGGCGAGCTGCTCGCTAAATGCTGGGGTATCTTCAATTTGTGCTTGTAGATCGGTTAAGCGAATTGGCATGCCCTCACGTAGTGGCTCGTCTTGGCCATTGGCTTCTTGCACCAACACTAGCCACTCAACCAACGGGATCAACGCTGAGCAGATCTCTTTAAACTGGCTTGAAATTACCTGTCTTTCCGCATCGCCAAGTTGCAGATAACCACAAAAGAACACATCGCCCTCGCCTGCGCTGCACACGGTGCGATTAATTTGATTCAGGTATTGCTCTACTCGCTCACGGGTTTGCGGGCTTTTTAGGGCACGCCAGCCATCTTCGTTAGTAACCTGACAAATAAACTCGCCTTTAAGCAGCTGTTCAATTAACACGCCTGTACCGACTAATACGGAGTCTGATGACGTTGAGTTAAGTTGCGACATTATGCCATCTCCTCGTTAGTTGATTGTGGTTGCTTGGCTTGTTGATGGGCGGCTAAACGCTCTGCAAGCGGGTTAGATTTAGATTTCACCACCTGCAGTTTACGAGTTTGCTTATTAATAATGTAACGGTTGGCAAACAGGCTTAATACTTCTGACTCAGGGTTCGGGAAAGCGCCTAACACACTGATGTCATTGTTCTCACAGGCATCAAAAATCTTCTTCACGTTACCGTGGTGCAGCGTGCCTAGCTCATCGATTGGCCAGTGAATGGTAACATCGGCCTTGCCGCGCAGTAGGCGGGTAAAGGCGAGCAAGAACTTACATAAAATCAGGTAAGCCATACCATGACTCGATGATTCATTGAGCTGGCGGTCGGTGCGAATAACTAAGTCGCTATTGCCCTCTTTAAGGCGCAGCTCAATTTCTAACAGCTTAGCAATGCCACCTGTTAGCGCGGCGCGGCCGATAATCTCCAATGCCCGGCGCATGCTATTGGTGTAGTTCTCATCTGGCAACGCGCTAAAGCTGTCGGCTTTCCAGGCCTGGAAGGCTTTGACAAAAACTTCTAGCTCAGGCCAGAACTCTAACTCACTGATGCGCGAGCGAATTTTAACTGCAGATTCGGACACGCCATCAAGGAATAACTCTTCGCCCACTTCACGGGTAATACGTGCGCTTTGGCTGGCAATGCGGCGGTCAATATCAGCAAGTACGTCGTAGAATGCGGTTAAGTCGACGCCGAAAATGCGCCCTTGCTCTTTAATCGCCATAATCGACTGCGGCACCATCACGTTGAGCAATTGGTCAAGCTGCGGCACTAGCTTGCGATAATCTAAGATGCGAATGCCTTTGTCATTGGTAAAGCTCGACTCTTCGCGGGCTCGTTCCCAAAACTCTGCCAAGCTCGAACCAGACTTGCTGGCAATCACGCTGTCAAAGTGCTCAACGTATTGCTTGACTGAGCCAAGTAGATAGTCTCGTTTGAGGAGTAAATCTTCACCTTGACGCAAGCGCTCACCAATACCGCCACTGGCTTGCTCATCTGCTTTTGGTAGCTTCAGCTCGGCCAGTTTACGCATCACTGCACGTAACTTAGTGAGGTTTTCAGAGGCTTCAATTTGCGCGGCATCGCACAACTTACGGGCGGCTTCTAACTCATTGCGACGAGTTTTAACTTCTGTAGTTTTTTGCTTTAACTGCTGGTCAAGCTCAAGGGCTGCGCGTTTAACCTCGGCAAGTTGTGTTTGCAAGGTTGGCTTACGCTGCAGCCAAGTGTGTTGATACCAGTCATCATAACGCAGCACTTCACTGCGGCGCTGCTCAGCATGACTAATCTTGCCCTCAAGCTCACGAATTTGCTGCTTAAGCGCGATAATCTTATCTTCATCAACCCCGCGAGATTTAAGCTCGTCCTTATACCAGGTTTCACAAGCCTTTTGCTCTTGCTTGGCGTGTTGGCGGCGCTGGTCAATATTGGCTTTGATTTGCCCTAATTGATTATCAATGGCGCCAATCACTTCTTGCCAGTAGGCGTTTTTCTCCATCTTGGCTTCAAGGGCTTGCTCTTGCTGCTCTTCAAGCCAGTTTTGATGCTGATTAACTAATTGCTTTAACTCGTTATCGATGCGCGTTAAGCCTTTGCTGGCCTGAGTTTTACGTTCGGCAAGGGCGGCATTAATCGCTTGCTGCTCATTGCGCTTTTCTTCAAATAAGCGGCGCACATCTTCGCGGCTATTCTTATACGCAGTGCGGGCAAAAGTCAGCTCGCGAACAATCTTATCAAGCGCATCATTCATGCTAATAAGTTGCTGCTCAGCCTCAGCTTTGGCTTCTTGTGCGGTCTTGAGTACATCTTGCGCTTTATCAAGGGCGATACGCAGATCTTGCTCAGACTGGGCATAATCAGGCAGGTCGATAGCGGCTAAATCTAGGTTAACGCCAAACAGCGAGCTTGCATCAGCTGCTTGCTCACTCGCGGCTAAGCTTGGGTGTAAGTCGCTGCGGTGCAGTAGCTCAGGGGCAATCACTTTACCGAAGGTTTGCTCCCAGCCATCGGCCTCTTTACGCAAAAACTCAAGTAGGGTGTGCGATTGTGGGAACAGCATATGTTCCAACTCTTCTTTGGCTTGCTCGGCTTCATTTACGCGAATGCCGGTTAAGCGCAGCGCTTCATTAGCCTGCTCGCGAAGACGTCTTTGTTTGGCTTCTTCTTTGGTCAGGCGCTCTACTTGAGCGTTACACGCCTCTTGCTCATCATCGGCATTGGCAATACGCTCATCGAAAATGGCTAAACGGGTTTTCTCATCTTCTGTGTAGGTGACACTATTCACCTGATGATTAAGCTCAACGCGCTGCAGTTTAAGTTGATGTTGCTGCTCAGTAAACTTAGCTTTACCTGCATCGGTTTGCTCACGCCATTGCTGCTCTAATTTGGCTAAATCATCGCTAGCTAGCTCGCGCTGCTCATCACGCTTTTCACGCTGAGCGTCTTGTTCTTTGTGCAGTTTATCTAGCTCGCGCGCTAACTGCTCACCAATTTTGCTGCGACGGGCATTGTATGCAGCTTCAATATCCTGGTGTTTCTCGGTTTGTAGTTTGTGACGCTCTTGCAAGCTTTCAACATCACTGCGCCAACTTGGCAGACTGTCTAAATCCGCTTTTGCTTGCTCAATATCGGCATCTAAAAAGGCTGCGTGTTTGTCTTCAATGGCATCAAGTTCTTGCTCATAGCTTTGCACAGCGCCGTTAGCGGCTGAAATTTCCTGATTTAACTCATCACGGATTTCTTTCCATTCGCTATCAAGATCAGCAAGTTGGCTGTTGATGGCTTTAGCTTCGGCTTGGTTATCTTCCTGTCGCTTAGCTTCAATGGTTTCATCCGCTTTATAACCTTCGGACAAGCTAGCAAGACGCAGCTCGGCGCTAAGCAGTTGGTCAAACTCTAGCGATAGCTTTTCATACTCTGGGCGAATTTGCTCAAATCCTTGCACTAATTGGCTTTCACGGATCCAGGCCTCAACTTTTTGCGGATTTATACGTGACGCAGGCGGGTTCACACCATCTTCTTCCAAAATGGCGGCAATCATGGATTTTACGGTTTCCATCTTGCCTTCTTTTGAGTGCACCGCTTTTGCCAGTTTTTCAATGTGTCTTAGGCTATGCTCGGCTTCGCACAAAGAGAACTGGCGAGCATAACCGCGTAGTTCGCTGCGATTACCACCAGTAGATAGTAAGCTGCGATCATTTTGGATGATCGCTCTAAACTCACGAGTATTCAAAAGGTTAGTATGAGGGATTTTTTTGCGGCGCATGTCACGACCAAGATCGGCCATCGAATGACACACTATAGTGTCGCCATTACGGCTTTTGATGTAATCGTCTAGCTCAAAGCCCTGGGCGATAAAACGATAGTTAACCCCTTTACCATCACCAGCTGATGACAATACCGCTTGGTACAGCAAACCATCCTGCTTTTGATACTCATAAATGATGTAGCTTGAGTCGTGAGGTAGATACCAACGCTCGAAACTGTCGCGGGTTGATGGCACAACGCGACTTGGATATTCACCATAAAATACTGGCACCAGGCGTTGCAACGTGGTTTTACCCGAAGCGTTAGTACCACAAATATTGGTGTGACCGTCAAGGGCGAGTTCAACAACACCCGGCAGGTGGGTGTTAATTAGAATAATTCGTTTCAAGCTTGGCATGAGAGTCCTTTGCAAACAGAGCTTATACCAATCAGCACAAGTATATGGGCATTGTTATTTATCCCGATCGGTATTAATGCGCGTGTAAACCGCGTTTAGATTGGCATTAAGTTAAATCAAACCACTTGGGTTCGCAATTAGTTGCGCGATGATACGCTAGTTTGCTCACGAATAATGGACAACAAAGCAGCAGTTGGTGAGTTGCGAGGAATCAAGCCTCAATCTTGGGCTACAAACTTTCTTGGTTGATGAGTGCAAAAACAGAAAAGCTGACACACTCACGTGCATCAGCCTTTTGGATTTATTTGCAATTATTGGGGCAGCTTATAGCATTTATGCTGCAACTTCTTCGACCGTCTCACCTTGACGAATAAGATAATCAAATGCACCAAGTGATGCGGTTGCGCCGCTGCCCATGGCAATAATAATTTGCTTGTATGGACTGTTGGTCATATCACCAGCGGCAAATACACCCGGAATAGATGTTTGACCGCGAGCATCGACAATCACTTCACCGCGTTCTGTCATTTCAACTACGCCGCGCAGCCACTCAGTGTTTGGCACTAAACCGATTTGCACAAACACACCTGCAAGCTCAACATGATGACTCTGCTCTGTTGCCCGGTCTGTGTACTGCAAGCCAGTCACTCGCTTACCATCACCTAGCACTTCTGTGGTCATCGCCTGAGTAATGATGGTGATATTACCCATAGAGTTTGCTTTGCGTTGTAGTACTTCATCAGCACGCAGCTTGCTATCAAATTCAAGAACGGTAACGTGCTCAACAATGTTGGCTAGATCGATTGCTGCTTCAATACCTGAGTTACCGCCGCCAATCACAGCTACGCGCTTACCTTTAAATAATGGGCCATCACAGTGCGGGCAATAAGCTACACCTTTGCCGCGATATTCTTGCTCACCAGGTACGTTCATTTCGCGCCAGCGAGCACCAGTTGCCAAAATCACAGATTGACTCTTAAGCTCTGCGCCGTTTTCAAGCCCTAGTTTGATCTTGCCATCTTGAGTAAGCTCAATCGCGCGCTGGTTTTCCATGATATCAACATCATAGTCGCGCACATGGCTTTCAAGGTTTGCCACCAACTTAGGGCCTTCGGTTTTTGATACAGAGATAAAGTTTTCAATACCTACAGTCTCGGCTACCTGACCGCCAAATTTGTCAGCAACGACACCGGTATTTAAGCCTTTACGTGCAGCGTAAATCGCTGCTGCGGCACCAGCTGGGCCGCCACCAACAACCAATACATCAAAATCATCTTTTTGATTAAGCGCCTCAGCTTGGCGAGCACCGGCATTAACATCAATCTTATTGAGAATTTCAGCAACGCTAATCGCGCCCACAGAGAAAGGCTCACCATTTAAGAATACAGACGGTACTGACAAGATATCGCGCTGTTCGACTTCCTCTTGGAATAACGCACCGTCAATCATCACATTGGTGATGTTGGGGTTTATCGCCGCCATCATGTTTAACGCCTGAACGACCTCAGGGCAAGTTTGGCAGCTTAGCGACACGTAAGTTTCAAATTGGTATTTACCCGGCAGCGCTTTAATTTGCGCAATCACGTCATCAGCGAGTTTGATGTCGTGACCGCCCGTATGCAGCAGCGCTAAAACCAGTGAGGTAAATTCATGCCCCATTGGCAAGCCGGCAAAGGTAATATTGGTTTGAGTTTGTTGACTTTGAATACTCATGCTTGGTGAGCGCTTACCTTGCTCATTACGCACACTCACTAACTCGTGCACATCAACAATATCTTGTGCAAGTGAAGCAAGCTCTGCAGATTTGTTGCTGTCGTCAGTTGATAGCACCAACTCAACTGGGCGCTTTAAGTGTTGCATGTATGACTTCAGTTGGTTTTTTACGTTGGCATCAAGCATAACGACTCCTTACAAAGCATAAGTCTGTAATAAAAAATAAGTTTGGGGTGCCAGCTGCCGGGTGATGAAGTCGACAACCAGCTGGAGAGAAGATGAATTTTATAGTGAGGGTAAGCAGCCCTCACTGATTGCAAACTGAGTAGATTTGCAATTTTCGCCGGCTAGTCCTTTAGCCGACAGGGTTAGTCTGAATAGAGACTAAGAGTTAGATTTTACCAACTAGGTCGATAGATGGAGCTAGTGTTTCTTCACCTGGCTGCCATTTAGCTGGGCAAACTTCACCGTCGTGGTTAGCAACGTATTGTGCAGCTTGAATTTTACGAACTAGTTCTGAAGCGCTACGGCCAATACCTAGGTCATGGATTTCAGCAACTTTAACTTCACCTTCAGGGTTCATGACGAAAGTACCGCGTAGTGCAAGACCGTCTTCTTCAATCATCACGCCGAAGTTGCGAGTGATTTGGCCAGTTGGGTCACCGATCATTGGGTAGTTGATTTTACCGATAGTGTCAGAGCTTGCGTGCCATGCTTTGTGAGTGAAGTGAGTGTCAGTAGATACTGAGTAAACTTCAACGCCCATTTCTTGAAGCTGTGCGTAATGGTCAGCCATGTCACCTAACTCAGTTGGACATACGAATGTGAAGTCCGCTGGGTAGAAGAATACAACAGACCACTTACCTAGTAGGTCTTGCTCAGTGACTTCAACAAACTCACCGTTGTGGAATGCAGTTGCTTTGAATGGCTTGATAGTGCTGTTGATGATTGATTGTGTCATGTTTAACTCCATTAAGTTGGCAATTTTTAAACTTGCTGGCATACAAGTTAATTAAGTACTGCGGCGTGGCTCATTAAAAAGTAATTTGCTTGCCGTGTTTCGATGGAGATAAGAATAGCGAGGGTTGATGATTATGTATAACGGACAAAATCTATCATCGTAATCGGTTTTTCTGCAGAACCGATTAATGTTGAATTAAGTAGCGATTAGGATGAGTTTTAGTGCATTTTTACGTCAAATGCACTAGAACGATGGTGGTGATGATATTGACTAGCGCTAAAGCAAATTACACAAATTGCCTAAACCCACTCATCAAAACGCGTCAGTACCCGAGCAATATTAAAATCAAGCTGCTGAGACAACTCCTGCAAGGCAGCTTTGTTGTTGGCAAGGTTAAAGTTGCAATCGACCTGACTAGCAAAAATAACCCAGTTGCCGCTGCCAGTAAGGCAAGCGTAAACATGGTTGAATTGGCTTTGTAACCGCTGCTTTAACGCATCATCTTTACTGTGCTCTTTCCAACAGTTAAGCACCAACAAGCCACCTTGCTTAAGTTTGGCCTGGCATTGCTCAAAAAACGCTGACGATACCTGCTGTTCATCTACACCTTGCTCGCTGTAGATGTCTGCGAAAATAATGTCGACCTTCTTATGCTCTGCGCTGGCGATAAACTCAAGCGCATCTTGGTTCACCAGTTTAAGCTTTTTGCCGATTGGCAATTGAAAGAAGCGTTTGGCAGCCTCAATGACAGGCGCGCGAAGTTCAACGGCAGTCATTTTAATTGCAGAATCATAGTGCTTCAGTGCATGAACCAGCGCCCCGCCGCCAAGCCCTAGAATGATGGCACTTTTTGGCGTGTTGAAAAGCAGTGCTGCCAGCATGGCTTGAATATAACTATGCTGTGGTAAATGTGGGCTGGCTTTATCAAGCTTTGACTGCTCGTCATTGTCGCCAAAAGCAAGTACGCGGTATTGACCATCATCGAGTACGGTTAACTCACCATATTCATCATTGGCGCGGTGGATCGGTTTAAATTCTGACATGGACTGCTTCTGATGGTATCTATCTAAATTGGTATAAGTCAAAAACGCAAACAGCCTTGTGAAAGCCATTTGCGCTTAACGAGATTGGATAAAAACTCTGGTGGTTCTAATTTAACGTGCGTTGGAAAAAACTCACCGCCTGTTGGTACATTTGTAGTGCAAGCGCTGGGTCATACCTATCGCCTTCATCACGCATAAATGCATGTTGAGCGTTAACTTCAAGCCAGCTAAAGTTAGCCTCAACTTTTTCCAACTGTTGATAAATTTGCTTGCGCCCTGCACTTGAAACATGGGGTCTTGCTTACCAAATATCATCATTAACTCACCGCTTATATCTGCAGCACGCGATAATGAGTCATTGCCTTGCTCACAGGGTAAGGTGTTTGAATGAATGTCAGTAGCATACAAACAAAATGCGCTGCTAATATCTTGATTTAATGCCGCTCTAAACGCTAGGTGACCACCAATACACACGCCCATCGCTCCTACCTGGCTAGTGCAATAGGTTTGGCTGCGAGCAAACTCGATCAAAGCTCTAGTATCACTGTCATGATGCTCAAGTGGCTTAGTAAACTTGTCCTGGTTGCCCTTGTCCTTCCCCGTATCGTCATAGGCAAGCACGGTACCGATTGGGTTTAACTCATGAAATACCTCAGGCACCAGCACCACAAATCCGTGACCTGCCATCATCGCTGCTGAGCGACTGATTGGTCCGGTGATTTGGAAAATCTCGGAGTAGAAAATGACGCTAGCAAATTGACCAGCTTGATTAGGGCGATAAACCCGAGTACGCATTACACCCGTTTCAGTCGCAATGTCATGGATTTCTTGCACTATGTTCATATTTGCCTCACCGCCATTCCAAATCAGCCAGCCCTAAACCAAAAAAGGAGCTCTAGTGAGCTCCAATTTAGCAACTATCTTATCGAGTTAACACAGCTCGTTACCTGATTTCTCACCTTTATCTAGCGCATCAACATTATTTAGCGTGGTTGAAGCAATGGCATTCAAGGCTTCTTCGGTTAAGAAGGCTTGGTGACCGGTGAAAATCACGTTGTGACAAGCAGATAAACGTCTAAATACATCGTCACGAATAATTTCGCTCGATTTATCCTCGAAGAACAAGCCTTTTTCATTCTCGTAGACGTCTAAACCTAGGGAGCCAATTTGCCCCTCTTTTAATGCTTCCATTGCGTCAATAGCATTGAGCAAGCCACCACGACTAGTGTTAATCACCATCACACCTTGCTTCATTTTGGCAAAGCTCTCTGCGTTCAGTAGGTGATGGTTATCAGCAGTTAACGGGCAATGCAGACTAATGATGTCGCACTGCGGGTACATTTCTTCAAGGCTAATGTATTCAACACCTAAATCTTTCACCGCCTGACTCGGATATGGATCGTACGCGAGCACCTTACAACCAAACCCTTGCAAGATTTTAATAGTAGCTAAACCGATTTTACCTGTACCAATCACGCCTACTGTACGACCAAACATGTTAAATCCAACTAAGCCCGCTAAGGCAAAGTTAGCATCACGGGTACGTTGATAAGCTTTATGGATTTTACGGTTAAGCGTAAGCATTAATGCAACGGTATGCTCAGCAACCGATTCAGGTGAGTAAGCCGGCACGTTAACAACTTGCATACCAAGACGCTTGGCAGCATCAAGATCAACATTGTTAAAGCCAGCACAACGCATAGCGATCACCTTAGTGCCGCCTTTTGCAAGCTCAACTAACACTTCCTCACATAGTGAGTCGTTTACAAACGCACAAACCACCTCGTAGCCTTCGGCTAGTTTTACGTTTTGCATACACAAGCGGTAATCGAAGTACTCAATTTGCGCACCCACTTGCTCATTTGCCTGATTAAAATGACGAATGTCGTATGGCTTAGCGCTAAAAAATCCGATTCTCATATCAAACCCTACTCGACCTGCGAGAGTTAAAAGCTATTACTGACTACAATTCTAATCGACAGCATTATTTTTGTCGTTAATAAGCCGAAGTTATAGTGGATATTTGTGATCAGACTTAGGATGGGTTTGTATTTAACCTGAACTCGGGATAAGGAAGTGTCAATGACTCTCTCGTCCAGAGTTACACCTAGCATTAAGTTTCTAACGAGATAGTTTTGTTTAGTTCAAGGCGAAGCTGCGCGTCAATAGCTAGCCTATTGCAAGTAGCTTCAACGCAGAAATAGACAAAAATAGCCGTTAGAAACCGGTTTATTATCCCGAGAGCAGGTTATGTACACTGTCATAAATATGTCGAGTTAATCACAAATCACTTAACGGATAACATTTCACTGCCCCATGTCAGTACCATGATTACATACAAGGTGCTTGATTTGTTTTAACATGCCCATGAATTCAATCTTGCTAATCTAGGCTAAGTTAATGAAACACAAATCAGCAAATAACCTATCTGAAGTGAACTTTTGGTTGCAACGACTGAGTAAAACCAGTCTGCGTGCCATTCATATCATGGGGATTGTAGGTGCTGGTGGCGGCATTATTGTCGGTGCCGACAAGCAGTTGTGGATCAACTACTGGATCGCAGCCATGGTAACAGGATGCCTATTACTTGCCTGGGAAGTGGTTCGCGATTGGCGCTGGTTAATTCAGCTCAAAGGTGTACTCACCTTAGTTAAAGTTGCCATGCTCGCATTGTTCATTCCATTCGCAGAATTTAAAACTGAGATATTCTTGTTCATCATTTTGCTATCTGTGGTGGTATCTCATGGGCCAGCCGGATTAAGACACTACTCTGTGGTACACCGCAAAAAAATTGATACCAAAAAAGAAATCAAAGGTTAGCCTCCCCCACCAAGTTAGATTAAATAGTTAAAGCTGCAGGTGCACCTCTGTTGTCAGTTGGTTTATAGTTAGGTTAACTATCGACCAATTAGGACAGTGGATGTTTCCTTACCCAGAACAATACCGATTAGCAGTGCCACCTATTATTACCTCCGTCATGGTGGTTTGGGCGTTGTTCGCTCAATTGGTGTTTGCTGATGCAAGCCCTTTTGCGCTGTACCCACTGTTTAGCTTGTTTCCCGCGGTTATCGTTAGCCATGTTTACATGACTTGGGTAGCAGATGGCATTTCACGGTTAGATCAATTCTTCTACAGTTTGGTTCATATCCCATTGTCTTTTGTAGTGTGGACCTTCACCATTATGCACGTCAACGGTAATGGTTTTTCTTAAAGACTTGCACCTAAGATAAGCACCCAGTATGGTGTCGCCGAACAAATTGCAGAGACGTTTATGGCTGACTTCCTATATACCCCTCCAACCGAGCCCTGGTTAGATATCATTCATCAAGATCGAGATATCATAGTGCTCAATAAGCCTTCAGGGATCCTTTCAGTGCCAGGGCGTCAGGCGCAATACCACGACAGTATTTATAGCCGAGTAGTAGCCGAGCACCCTAACGCGCAAATTGTTCACCGTCTCGATATGGCAACCTCTGGCGTTATAGTATTAGCGCTGCGCAAAAACGCCGAGCGAGAACTGAAAAGGCAATTTCGAGATCGCGAAACCAGCAAAACCTACTATGCTCGCGTCGCCGGACATTTAAAGGCGGTAGATAAAGTATCCTACCCATTAGTATGTGATTGGCCCAACCGCCCGAAGCAGAAGGTTTGTTTTGAAACAGGCAAACCAAGCGAGACCTTGGTAGACATTATCAGCTATGGTAAACGCTCAACTTTAGTTAAACTCACGCCAATTACCGGCCGCTCGCATCAATTACGAGTACATATGATGGCACTAGGTCACCCTATTCTTGGGGACGGCTTCTATGCTGACGGCGCAGCCAAGCGCTTATCCCCAAGACTACTGCTGCATGCTAGCCATCTGCAAATCGCGCACCCATATTCAGGTAAACCAATGACTTTTGAAGCGCCAGTTCCTTTTATTGAGGCTTCTGAGCAGCAGTAAAAAGATTCAACATCGACAACGCTTGAGTATTTTTAGCTAGAGATCTACAAACATAATCCGTAAATTATCCATATTAGATAAACCGATGGATAATTTACTATGGATACTTCATTCAGCCGCGACCAGCTTGATAACCAAATTTTAGAAGCACTAATGCAAGACGCGCGTACGCCATTTGCCGAACTGGCAAAACGCTTTGGTGTTAGCGCTGGCACCATTCACGTGCGCGTAGAGAAGATGAAACAAGCCGGCATCATTACCGGTGCGCAAATTACCGTAAACCCAAAAGCACTGGGTTATGACGTTTGCTGTTTTATTGGCATTAACCTAAAAAGCGCCGGCGATTACCCTTCAGCCCTTGCAAAACTCAACGCTTTAGAAGAAGTCGTTGAAGCTTATTACACCACCGGCAACTACTCAGTTTTTGTAAAGGTAATGTGCCAATCAATCGACGGGCTGCAACATGTATTGATTAATCGGATTCAATCGATTGACGAAATTCAATCAACCGAAACACTGATTAGCCTGCAAAACCCCATTGTACGAGCGGTTAAACCTTAGACAATTTGGTTATACCTTAATCAAAACGAGAGGAAGTCCTGTTTCACAACTAATTACAAATAATTACTCTGTAGTGGTGACTAATGTTAATGGAATGTGCTAAATATGTTACCGAAGCAACAAAGATTGCTATAACACATCCAAAATAAACCAACATTATTCCAATTTTTTGCCGCCCATTATGGAAACTCATTTGAGTGACGGTCGACAATAAATTGATACAGATACAAGGAAGAAGTTGTGAAAACAAAACTCTCTATTGCCATTTCGGCAGCACTTATTTCAAGTGCGACCTATGCCAACTATCAAGGCGCTAAATACGCACCTGAATTACTTTCAGTAGAAAACAATAATCAACCAAGCGTTCGTACTAATAATATTACCGCACCTCAGCGATTCATCGTTGAGCTTGAGTCACCAGCTGTTGCTATGTACCAGGGTGGTATCGACAACTTAGCTGCTACTGCAATAAAAAAACCAACAGACAAAATTAACTTACAAGGTGCCCCAGTAAAAAACTACGCATCTTTCCTTGCACAAGAACAATCTCAATTTGTTAGTCAGTTAAGTCAAGTATCACCAAATTCAAAAGTTGAACGTCAGTTTAAGACGCTATTCAATGGTGTAACCGTTGTCGGACAAGGTTTGTCTGCTGAGAAGTTAGCTTCAATGTCTGGCGTAAAGGCTGTTTACCCAGAAAGAATGTACGAAGTCAGCATGGATGCCTCGCATGACGTGATCAACAGCGAGGCAATCTGGAACACGTTAAATGGTATGGAGAATGCCGGTAAAGGCATGCGTGTAGCAGTAATTGATGGTGGTATCCGTCCCGAAAATCCAATGTTTGGCGACGAAGGTTTTGAAGCACCAACAGGTGATTTGCCAACAGATGACTACTGTGCAACGGTTGATGCAACGTTCTGTAACAACAAGTTAATCGTAGCGCGCTGGTCCCAACCAACCTTCCCAGTGTGTGCCGATGAGTACATGAGTCCACTTGGATTTGGTGGTCACGGTACTCACGTTGCAGGCACCGCAGTAGGTAACAGAGTAGATATTACATACCGTGGTAATGATGTGACTATTGCTGGTGTGGCACCAGCGGCATACTTAATGTCATATAAAGCACTATATACCAACACTGCATGTGAACGTGGTAGCGGTTCTAACATCATGCTAATGGAAGCATTAGAGCACGCAGCAAATGACGGTGCAGATGTAATCAACAACTCTTGGGGCGGCGGCGCGGGCGCTGATCCTGCTAGCAGTCCATACAAAAGCATGTTTGAAGCTGCAGAAGCGGCTGGAATCGTTGTAGTAAGCGCTGCTGGTAATGATGGTAATGGCGCTAAGACAATTGGTTGTCCTGCTTGTATCGAATCTGGTATCTCTGTAGCAAACAGCACTCATGGTCGCTTCTTCGCCAACAGCTTTAACGCCGGCGGTGACGACTTGCTAGCTATTCCTGGCTCAGATACTGTTATTGATATGGATGTTAGCGCACCTATCATTGCTGCTCGTAATCTCGATGCCGAGAACTTTGAAGGCTGTGAACCGTTCGCAACAGACTCTTTCAAAGATGGTATTGCGCTAATTTCACGTGGTGCTTGTGCATTTAGTACTAAAGCTGAAAATGCGATGAATGCTGGCGCTAAAGCGCTAGTTGTATATAACAGCAACCCTGGTGCGCCAATCATTATGTCTATGCCTGGTGTAACTTTCCCTTCTGTCATGATTTCAAATGCAGATGGATTAGCTGTCGAAGCAAGCTTAGGTGAAAGCGAAGAAGCAATCACAGGTGTTGTCGGTTCTGAAGTTAAGCGTATTGTAGATACTCTACTAGCAGACACCATCAACGCTTCTAGTTCTCGAGGTCCTAACGGAAACGAAAACATCTTAAAACCTGATTTAGCCGCTCCAGGAACAAACATCTTGTCGGCTTATTCTCCTGATGATGGCGGAGCTGGTCTAGACTATGCAGCGATTTCAGGCACAAGTATGGCAAGCCCACATGTGGCAGGTGCAGCAGCGCTATTAGCTCAAATGCACCCTGACTGGTCAGCCAACGACATTAAGACTGCACTAACCTCTACTTCAAAACTTGACGGCATTTTAGATGATGATGCCCAAACCCCTGCATCACCGTTTGCCACAGGTGCCGGTCGCATGGACCTTGATGCTGCAGCTAAAGCAGTATTAACGTTTGACAAGCCATCTGTTGCATCTGACTCATGTGTTGGTATGTGTACATTCACCCGAACTGTATACAACAAGAGCGAAGAAGCTACTTCTTGGAGTTTATCTGCTAAGTCGGATGCTGCAGGTATAACGGTAATGCCTTCAACTCTTGACTTAGAGCCAGGTGCTTCTGCAGAAATCACTGTTATGGTTGACTCAACCTTCAGCACATATGGCGAATGGATCTTTGGTAACATCATGCTCACCAGCGCAAGTCATCAAGATGCCCATCTACCATTAGCTGTTCTTGCTCAAGAGTCTAGTGATTCATCACTTATCTCAACATTTACCCCAGATACTGATATCACTACAGAAGATAGCTTTGAGGTTGTGTCAGTACTAAACAATACACGTTTTGAAAACACTGTTACTTTTACGGCTAAACTCCCAGAAGGCACTGAGCTTACTTCAGCTGATGACGTAACCGTAGCCGTTACAAATGGTGTCCAAAACGGATTTAGCGTCAATGAAAGTACCGGAACTCTGACTTGGGTTGGTAACCTAGAGTTGCCAGAAATGGTTGCACAAAAAGGTACCGGTTCTTATCCAAATATTCTTGGCTTAGGGCTTGGTTATACGCCGCCTTGCGCTGACGGTTGTGATGAAACTAGCTTCACATTCAATTTGCCAGCGTTTAAGTATAATGGCCAAGAGTACACTCAGTTAACGATGTCAGATAACGGTTTGGTTATTCCTGGCGGTGGGACAACGTCAGGTACATACGCTAATAAGGAACTGCCTGATTCAGGTAACCCAAATAACATCGTAGCTCCTTTCTGGGCTGACTTTGACTTGTCAGACGGCACTGCTGGTGACACTGGCGGCGGTACTGTGTCTATTGATATCGTAGGTACTGCAACTGACAGCTGGGTTGTGGTTGAATGGAATGATGCCCAACTATGGAACGATCCGTCAGGCGATCAATATAGCTTTAGTGTTTGGTTCAAAACAGGTGAAACAGAAGAAGTTACCTTTAACTACTTCAAGGTGCCAAATATGCCAAGTAACGTGACAATTGGTGCCGAAAATATCGGTGGTACTATTGGTACGACGTTCCACTACAACGGCAATGGTGACACTGTAGCCCCTGACGATTTTGTCTCAATTGGCTCATCTTCTGCGGGTCAAGTTCAGTTAAGCTATATGGCAAAGGGAACAACGTTTGCTCTTCTAGATTCAGATAATGTGACAGTTGAAGAAGATAGTGAAGTAGAGCTGAATGTCCGTGAAAATGACAAAGACATGGAGCAAAAAGTAGCTAGAACTCAAGTGACTGCTGACGGCATCACGGCTAAGGCTCAGCGCCTAATTGATGTTTTAGCTTCAGGTGATGTAACAAATGTAGCTATCGTAGATCAACCAGCAAATGGTACTGCAACTCTGAGCTCAGAAGGTGTCTTAAAATATGTTCCGAATGCAGACTTCTTCGGTAAAGACATGTTAACTTACACCGCTGAGGATGCTGCAGGAACCAAATCAGAGCCAACAACAGTTTACTTAACAGTAACAAATGTGAATGATGCTCCTACTGTTTCTGTTGCGGATAAGAATGCTGTTGCAGCTCTGCCTGTGACATTGTCCGCATCTGGTTCTGATGCTGACAATGACGATCTGACGTACACTTGGACGCAAACAAGCGGTTCATCAGTGAGCTTTACAAACGGTGGCTCTTCAATTAGCTTCACTGCTCCAGCAGAAGTAGGTAAGTTAACATTCACTGTGACCGCGAACGATGGCACAGTGAGTAGTGCTGAAGCCACAGCGACTGTTGATGTGGAAGCTCAATACGATGAAGGCGGTAGCTCTCTAGGTTGGTTAACTGCACTATTGCTACCAGTTGCTGCATTACGTCGTCGTAACCGCAAGCACTAATCAATACTGATGCAAACAAACTAGAGTAGTTAATACTCGTTAACGTAAAAGCCAGTAGCATATTTGCTACTGGTTTTTTTATTTTCCCTACGGTCATCCTCGAAAACTCCAGCCTTTCAAGGCTTCTCTGAACCACGCCAATAAATCCACAGCCAACAGCCTCTTTCTAAACGATTACATCCAGCATCAAGCCATAGCTGTGACATTTCTCGCAGAATTCTTTAGAATCACTGCATCATTCATCATCTTTACGACAGCAATGCACTTAAGCCAACTGACTCAGACAATTTTTGACCACCTTTACCGCGACATTCATGAATTTCGTAGCACCTTCGACCTACCAGTAGCGGATGCTAGCTCACTAGATAGCCAGGCAGATGCATTGCATACTTCATTAATCATTGAAGAAATGACTGAGTTAGCTGAGGCTGATTGCCGTGTTGAGCAAGCTGACGCTATCGTTGACTCTGTGTACGTATTGATGGGCCGCCTGGTACACCTTGGCCACGATAAGATTGAAGACAACCTTGCCATTAATTATCTGATTGATGTGCTGCTTAATGTGGCAAAAAACCGTGAGATTGACTTCATTACATGTTGGGATGAAGTGCACTCAAGTAACATGAGTAAAGTATGCCGCAACCAGCAAGAGCTAGACGAAACGATCGCAGCCTACGCTAAGCAAGGCATAGAAATTGTGGGTACGCAAAAAGGCGAATTCTTGATTGCTAAATGCGCTAAAGATGTCGATATGGCTGGTAAAAAGGTGAAAAAAGGCAAGGTACTAAAATCTGTTTATTACCGCCCAGCTGATCTAGCTAAGCTAGTGCAAAACTAACCAAAGCAGACACTACCAATAAAAAATGCAAGATACCTTAAAGGTCATCTTGCATTTTTTATTAAGAAGTCGCTAAAGAAACCACTTACACCAAATAGTCAGCTCCCAGCGCAACAAACAAGGCAAAACCTGCCCAGTTATTATTAAGGAATGCTTTGAAACATGGCGCGCGCTCACGACCATAAATTAGGTATTGTTGATAACTACTAAAAGCGATGAAAGTGACGATACCTAGGCCGTATACCAGGCCACGCTCTGCCGACAATCCCGCCATAATAAAGCAAGCTAGCGCAGCTAGTTGAAATGCGCCAATCCATTGTCTGTCAAAACGGCCAAATAGAATTGCCGTCGACTTAATCCCCACCTTTAAATCATCATCTCTATCGACCATGGCATACATGGTGTCGTAAGCCACCGTCCAGCACCAATTCGCCGCAAATAGCCACCAGGCTTCAACAGGTACTTCACCAAGCTGGGCAGCATACGCCATTGGGATCGACCAGCTCCACACTATGCCCAAGAACATTTGTGGCATATTGGTTACCCGCTTCATATACGGGTACATAATAGTAAGAATGATGCCAACCACAGATAGCTGTACCACCAGCGGGTTTAACATCAAAACTAAGCTAAATGCCGTTAGACCCAGCACCACAAATAAGGTTAAGGCTTGTTTTGGTGTCACTTCGCCAGACACTAGTGGGCGTGTTTTGGTGCGCTCAACATGGGCATCAAGCTTACGGTCAGCGTAGTCGTTAATAATGCAGCCATTGGCTCGCATCAATACCACCCCAATCACAAAAATCACCAGCACCTTTATATCCGGCATACCACCAGCGGCAAGCACCAGCGCCATCATGCAAGGCCACATCAGCAGCAAGGTACCGATTGGGCGGTCAATGCGCATTAAGCGTGCGTAAGCGTGTAATTTATCCCGTAACAACATCAGTGTTTTCTCCATTGAACACTTGTACTTTTTATATGCCTACTCGGTGACTGAAGCCGCGCCTTAAGCAAGGTTAACAGGCCTCAAGCTTAGCTAATGAGACTAACAGCCATTTACTGCCAAAATCAAAAAAGTTGACCTGAATGCGCGCCTTTTCACCAGTGCCTTCAAAGTTGGTGACGATACCCTCGTTGAACTTAAAATGCTTCACCTTCTGCCCGATAGTAAAACCTGTGCTGTTTGCTGGACCACTGGTACCTAAGCCACTACCAAAACTCGGGCTGGCTTGAGAAGGAAAACGCTGGCTGATTGATGGCGACACCTGAGCACGCAGGCGAATTTGCTCTACATATTTTTCAGGAATTTCGCCAATAAAACGCGATGGCGATGCGTAGTCTTCACGGCCATACATACGGCGTGATTCTGCATAACTAATGTAGAGTTTTTGCATCGCTCGGGTCATGCCTACATAGCACAGACGACGCTCTTCATCGAGTCTATCGCCCTCTTCCAATGCCATCTTGCTTGGGAAAATGCCTTCCTCAACGCCCGACATAAACACCATAGGAAACTCAAGACCTTTAGCTGAGTGCAGCGTCATTAACTGCACTGCATCAGTAAACTCGTCAGCCTGACCTTCACCCGCCTCTAGTGCCGCATGAGATAAAAACGCATTCAGCTCGCCCATATCCTCAAGCTCTTCAGGCATTTCAAAACTGCGAGCAGCCGTGACTAGCTCGTTTAAGTTTTCAATTCTCGCTTGTGCCTTTTCACCCTTTTCAGCCTCGTACATAGCGCGCAGACCAGAGCGGTCAATCACGCTATCTGTCATGCGATATAGCAGCATGTCTTCGGTATCGGTTTTTAGGGTGATAATTAAATCTATAAAGTTGCGCACCGCGTTAGCTGCACGGCCTGCAAGGACTTTTTCTTCAAGCAAACGCAAACATGCTTGCCACAAGGTCAATTGATGTTGCCTTGCGGTGTTACGGATAATCTCAACTGTGCGATCACCAATACCGCGAGTCGGCGTATTCACAATACGCTCAAAGGCGGCATCATCGTCACGATTGTTGATAAGACGCATATACCCCATGGCATCTTTAATCTCTTGACGCTCGAAGAAGCGCAAACCGCCATAAATACGGTACGGTAAGCCCTTGTGTAAGAAGGCTTCTTCCAATACCCGCGACTGAGCATTAGAGCGATATAAGATGGCGCAATCACTTAAGCGGCCACCTTTATCTTGCCAATCAATAATTCGCCCAACGATAAAGCGCGCTTCATCCATCTCGTTAAAAGCGCAGTACACTGAGATTGGCTCGCCATCTTTATCTTCAGTCCATAGCTTTTTCCCTAAGCGATCCGGGTTGTTGGCGATAAGATCGTTCGATGCATTAAGAATATTGGCTGTTGAGCGATAGTTTTGCTCCAAGCGGATGGTTTCAGCGCCCGGAAAATCACTTAAAAACTTATGCAGGTTTTCAATCTGTGCACCGCGCCAGCCGTAAATCGACTGGTCGTCATCACCTACAATCATCACATTGGCGCTATTGCCCGCCAACACACGAATCCAGGCATATTGAATAGCGTTAGTATCCTGGAATTCGTCCACCAGAATATGCTTAAAACGCTCTTGATAATGCGCCAATAAATGCGGTTTATTGAGCCATAACTCATGGGCGCGCAGCAGGATTTCAGCAAAATCTACCAAGCCTGCTCTATCGCAAGACTCCTGATAAATCTTGTAGATATTTAATAAGTTTTGCTCAATCGGGAAGCCGCCAGCATCAATATGCTTAGGGCGCAAACCCTGATCTTTTTTACCGTTAATGTAGTGCGCAGCTTGGCGTGGAGGATACTGCTTCTCATCAAGGTTTAAGGTTTTCAAAATACGTTTGATTAAACGTACCTGATCGTCAGAATCAATAATCTGGAAAGTTTGCGGCAAGTTAGCGTCTTGATAATGGGTGCGCAGCAAGCGGTGAGCTAGGCCATGGAAAGTACCAATCCACATACGCCCCATGTTGCTGCCAACTACGTTCTCTACCCGCTCGCGCATTTCTGCCGCAGCTTTATTGGTAAAGGTTACCGCCAAAATAGAATAAGGACTTTGCTGTTCAACTTGCATCAGCCAGGCAATACGATGCGTCAGCACCCGAGTTTTACCACTACCTGCACCAGCAAGTACTAACATGTTTGAAAGGGGTGCGCCGACCGCTTCACGCTGTTTGTCGTTTAAGCCGTCGAGTAAAGATGATACGTCCATTATTCCTCCAAGATTATCGGCGGGCATTATATCAGTTGCAGCCAACGAGGAGCTATTTATCTTAGGCATAAAAAAACGAGCCTAAGCTCGTTCTTTATTCTCAAAAGCTAGCTGTACTGACAATTAACAGCAGCTAGGATTAATCTCGGCAGCAACCACTGAGATCTCAACTAACAATGCATCGCGCGCCATTTTAGCTTCAACACAAGCACGGGCTGGTGCATGACCTTCAGGTACCCAAGCATCCCAAACTTCATTCATTTCAGCAAAGTAGCACATGTCTTTTACGTAAATCGTCGCTGATAGCATGTGCTTACGCGAGCTGCCGGCTTGTTCAAGCAAGGCATCAACTTTATCCAGCATGGTTTGAGTTTGCTCTTTAATATCTTTAGTTGCATCCGCGCAAACCTGACCGCAAATGTAAATGGTGCCATTGTGCTTAACAATACGGCTCATACGTGCGCCAGTTTCTAGACGTTCAATCATGGTGAAATCTCTCTTAGGTTAATTGCCGCCAGTATAACAAAGTCTATTTAGGTAGGGCGTGTTGATCTTTCAAGATTATTTTTGCAGCTGCTTGTTGGAAATTTATACAAGGCAACGACTTTGATGTGTGGTTGTTGCACATGATAAGTCTTTAACGCAGTAGAAATGACAACAAGCGCTGCCTGGAAAGTTCGTTTAAAAGCACTTTTCTCTGCGTTGCGAGCCACTTGTTTAGTCGACTAAACTGCATAGCTCGCGTCTTGATTAAAGTGCTTTTAATTCGAACAAATTCTAATCAGCAAAGATCAACACGCCCTAGTCACTAACAGTCTTAGTAGCTTAACTGCAAACGCTTAAGGTAGGCTCAAGCCCTCGACTTCAAAGCTCAGCGCCTGATTGGTAACAGGGTCGATATAACTTAACTTTTTAGCGAGCAGCTGCATTGGATTAACAAAATCTAGGGATTTGGGTTGCAGCTCAGGATAGAACTTATCATCAAGTAGCGGCATGCCAAGACTTTGCATGTGCACACGTAATTGATGCATCTTGCCAGTAATAGGGCTTAGCTCGAACAAGCCATATTCGCCTTTAATCTCAACCAGACTAATTTCTGAATGAGTATTCGCCTCACCTTCTGCTACCCGCATGGTAAAACTTGGCTCACCGCGCTTGAGGCGATTTTTTACCGTCCAGTGCTGAGGCAAAGCTAATTCGCCTTGCTGATATTCAGATAAAATTTGCTTAGTTAGCTTTGCCACCGCTTGATAGCGCTTATCAATGTTGCCATCTAAAAACAGCTGATGATATTGATGACGTGTTTCAGGCTTGGTCGTAAGCAGTATGATGCCAGCAGTGTCTTTATCTAGCCGATGTGCTGGTGCGACGGTATCAATACCCGTTGTTTTGCGCACTCGATGGATCAGACATTCATTAACGTAATTTCCGCCCGGCGTCACAGGTAAAAAATGCGGTTTAAACACCACAATGCTGTGGTCATTTTTAAATAAAATCCGTTCTTTAAACGGCACCTTAGTTTCAAACTCCACCTCGCGGTAATAGTAAACGCGCTTAGTCGCAACATAAGGCGTAGTGGCGCTAATCAAATTACCATCTTGCCAATGCACCTTGCCTTGCGTAATACGCTCTGCCCAAACTTCAGCTGAGATCTGATTAAACTTCCACTTCAAAAAATCCGCCACAAATTCAAACCTATTGCCATTAAGCTCACTGTCGCGAGGCAACACCACATAAGAAGGCTGGGCAGCAATGGCAGATTGGTTATTTTGCGGCAAAGAATTGTTAGAAGCAGAAGTCATTAGTTAACCAGAATTAGGTTCAAAAAGTGGTTTTTATAAAAATGCCGCAACCCAAACTAGGCTGCGGCAGATAATCATATCAAATTTCTTAAAGTGATGACGCGGATGCCATTGAGTTATATAGTCTTCTATTAGACTTGGAGTGGCGCTATTTCGGTACATTACGACCTATAAGCTACAGCACACTGTAAGTGATAGTTTAGGGAACACAAATGCTGAAACAAATGTCGGCACTTTTACAGACACTTTTCTAAAGGGAATTAAGTTGAATGTTTTTTATAAATGGTTAGGCGCCATACTTCTACTTCTTACCAACTCAAATGTTAATGCAAGGGAAATTACCTATATTCTGATTGATGAGTGGTTCGCGAATGGTGCTTATACTAATTCACCGCAAAAAATCGACATCGATAATCCTCCAACGAGGATTTACGAAGATGAAGCGATTGGTCTTACCTTACTGAATGGCATGTTCTATCAAACTTCGGCTAGAGAGCAAATATCCAAGGCCGGAGAAAAGAAAAAGTGCAATGGTTATCAAGGTGAGTGCTTTGTTATTAAAGACCGAGTTAAGTTGTTTTTACCAGCCAACTTCAACCCTAATATCCCTCAGGTTTGGACTTGGGAAAACTACAAGTACTCAACTATAACGCACAGTAAATTTTCATTATTGGGCAGAGAGCTTGTTGTTACTGATATTATCGCTTCTTGTACCGAGTGTTTGTTCAATAATGTTAGGTTTCAATTTGATCATGAAATCGGTATCACTTCTTTCAAAGTAAGTGCTAATGGTGCCTCGTTACGATACCTGTTGGGAAGTAAGAAGGGCTTTTTTGCAAAAAAATAAAACCCAAACGGGCTGCTATTTACAGCATTAACACGGCTACTTCGATCTAACGCGATTTTAGTATTTGCCGCAAACTTATTTAACTGTTGCTACAAACATAAGCTGACATAAGCCGATTAATGCTTTCAATGGCTTAACCGAAAAATATAACCATAAACTGACATGAAATATAACCATAAGCTGACAAATTTCACCCGCAGCATTGAAATGAACACTTATAACTGTTGTTTTCTTACAGATACTATCTATAGGCCTACCAACCCACTTTTGGACAGAAATGTGTTAGAGCAAGGAGTCTAAAGCTGGCTCGTGTGATTAGTAATGTATGGGCATCGATTAAAATCCCCCCCGCTTATTTCTGACTTCGAGTAGCTCAGTTCGAAAGCCTGCTTGCTTTAGCTTGCCCAGTTATTTAGCTGCCAATGTAAAAGATCAACAGCCCCTAATATCGTGTCCGAGTTTTGGGAACTACTTCTAAACTGACTAGCATCAAGAATAACATCCTGTACCTAGGTTTCTACATATTCACCAGGCTGGCTAGGGATATGATCAAGCAAAAGGGTATGGAAGAGCCAAGCCTTTCTCAATACTGCTGTCATACCAACTCCGAATACTTTCGTCTGTATGCAAATACCCCCAGTTGACCAACTTTTTATTATCGTCACCACTAAAAGCGTCCAACTGGGTACCCAGCTTTTTTAAATTCAAATAACTTTCAAACTTTTCGGGGGTAGCAAACAAGGAACAGTAATTTCTAAAATCTAACCTATTTTCAATACACCAATAAGCTCCGCGGTACTCTCCGGCTTGATAGTTTCTTGCCAGCGTTCGCTTTCGAAGTGCCCGCTGCTGGTTAACCATGATGTCTGACATCCTTAAAAACTTACCAATCCAGTTACCAAACCATCGCCAACGACTATTCCAAGGAGCAGGGAAAGGCGCTCCCGCATCGCAACTAAAAACTGTGTCGTACTCTTTATTTTCCCCGTGCTTCCACAACATTTCCAACCCCATGTTGTCATAAAGACCACCATCACAAAATGCCAACTCGTTACGCAGCCTTTTAATATCAACTTCCGGGAGCTTTTGGTATTCACTATCCCTCCAAGTCCAGCTTGAACCATCAAGGAGAACTGGCGAAAGAAACGGAGGGAAAGCACTTGATATCGATACAGCTTGAGCAAGAGTGATGTCGTGATCGTTAGCACTTCCTATGTGGTAATCTCGAATAGACTCCCTCCCAATCCGTACACTTACGCCCGTATCAAGATTGGTGCCATAAAAAATAAACTCGGGAGCTCCCGGGATATGTGCAATATTTCTCAACTTAATCTTGCCGAACAATTTGGTTTCGTACTGCTTTCGAACACCATCAACCATCGTGCTTAGCGGATGAAGCAAATGATATATACCTTTCTTGGGACTGAAGATAGTACCAGAACAAAAGGCCACCAGTGGCTCGACGATCACCTCATGAAAATTAGTAGCACGAACCCGACCAGAATCACCTTCAATCGGTTTGAATTTTAACTCAGACCAATTCAACATTAGATACCCGGCAGCGATAGCCCCCCAGAAACTGCAGTAATCGTATCTAACTCGGCCAGTAAACCTTCTTCATTGAGCCTGGCAAGCGAACCAACCGCATAAAGTGTGGCCCTAAAACCACCACCAGAAAGTGCCAAACCTTTTTTATTCGCATCAACCACGGGCGCCACCTTTACCACTAACCCTCACCTCACCATGTGCGACAATCATCTGAAACGCTGGCAACCCGTCCACGGACATATTTTCCGCCACCCCCTCTAACTGATTTCTATCTAAGGCACTCATTCCTGCTGACCCTGTAGGATGACTATGCCACTCACCTATGTAGCTCACATTCGCCCCTGTTCTGCTCGCAATCCTATTAAGATCTTCCTCAACCCCTTCTGTACCGCGATCAAATGTGATAGGAGTACCCTCACTGTCCCATGGAGCGGGGCGCACATCGACCACATAAACATGCTTTCTCTTAAGATCTTGATATCCAACAAGAATACCACCAGTTTCATTTGGAAGCGCTGACGTACGCAGGCTATGTAGTTTCTGCTCTACACCCTCATCCCAGATAACCTTATACCCTGTTGCAGAGACATTATCCTGCACTCTCGACTTATGGACATCCACTTTAGTCAGGGCCCTCGCCCCAGTTCTCAAATCATCCTGCCAAATCAAAATTTGGGCGTCATCGGAGGAACTAGCCAGCCTAATTTGCTCAGCAAGCAAAGATGACAAGGATAAAACTCGGGCATGAGACATTACAGTTGATTTATCGCGACAAGAAACTCCTGAACGGAATCTCACAAGATCTTGAGTCAGATGGGTATTCCCAACATCCAACTCGATTAGCGCCCGATAGTATTGCGCCTCTAAATGACTCAACCGACTTCGTCGCTTTGAATCCTCTACCAGTAGCACAGCATCATTTCCACTTGGAGCAAAGAAGGCTGACATGTGCCTAGGCACATTTTTAATCCAACTAATTGCGCGTGGATAATCGAGCGAAGCACTGGCGTCCACAACCAAATTTGCGGAAGAATACACACCTTCATTGTTTGTTTTCGCAAATTCACAAGCATCACCGCTCAAGGCCGACACATTAGCGTCGTCAAAATGGAAGTTATGAACTCTCGCACAGTAAGAAGCTTTGTTCTGCCCTAAGCCATAGCAAGGCGCTACATGCCTGATGAAATTGTGAGGCCTAAAAATATCCTCATCAATGATGGACCACTGCCTCCAGCCACCTCTAACCCAAATATCAAGCAACGCCCCACCTAAGGCACCTACCCCTACCAAAACGCCTTTGCCCTGATTTGAATCGTATCCAGACTGCTCACAGCGTTTAGCAGATGATGGAGTAACCAACACCTCCATAGGCTCCAATCCGTATTGAGGTAAAACACCAGCCATCGGGCGGAGAGCCTCGCCTGGAACTTTATTCAAATGACCATGCGCGCCGAACCGAACTTCAAAATCATCTGCCATCTCCCTCACAGACTTATTGCAATAAAAACCAATAATCTGCTCACGCTCAACAGAAGATGAATCACCACGACGAATAGGCAACGTAAAAATGAATGCAGTATGCTCAATTTTCTCATCACCTTCGTCGGTAACAACAAACCTCAATAACCGGTCCCTTATCAATTCCACCACATGAATTCCGACGGAATCGAAGAGGTCAATCAAACCCTGAAGGTTATTAGGTGCCGAATACACTCTTCCATGAGTGACGTCACCACACGAGATCTCAAGCAGATTTACACTAACACCTCGATTTACTTCCCCAGCTAACCACTCAGCCTTGATAAAGAACCTTTCTTTCCCAGCAATTATTGGCTTTTCTGCCGAAACAGTGATCACTTGACCTTTTGCCAAACCTGCATGCAAATCATGAGGAATCACAATTGTCGTACTTGGGCTAAAAAACATTGGCTCTACGGCTTGGTCATCTGCATGCAGCTCACCAAGAGAGGCTTGCGTAAGCCACCACTTAGTACGCTGAATATGACGCTCAGGCGTCCAAGTCATCAAAGTAACGGATTCAGGCTCATCGTAGAGGCAAAGTGATTTAGGGTCCCCTGGGGGAGCAGGGTTTTGATGCATAGTCTCCGGAAAGTCCTTTCGCCAAGATACGGTAAACGGGATATTCAAACTACGACTGAAACCGTAAACTACCCTCTCACAGTATTGAATACCGAAGACGTTTCTTGAAGGGTTTCGTCATTGCAAATATCCAACACAACACATTCATAACGAATGCCACCTTTCACATATCGAAAACAAGAAACCAACTCGCAATCTGGAGAACGCCTCACGGCGCTTAGCATCGACAAAGAACCGGGTAGACGAAGTTCCTCTGCGCCAATCGCCTCGCCTCGAGGGGTAAAGTACTCCGTCACAAAATCACCCTGCCCGGGCAGGAGCTGCTGCCGCTGTTAACATCGCTGCCGTTGCCGTTGCTGCCATCATGGAAACGCCTGCTTTTTCAATCTTAATTACAACTGGCTTGGGCTTTTTCTTTCCGCCGTTTTCCGACGTTACGACAAACTTACGACCTTTAACTTTCTCAAGATACTCTTCGTAGCAGGCTTTTGCCTGGATATGAGGCGGTTGTTTTCTTTCCTTAGCATCTTCCCCGGTATCAAATGCTTGGGAGGAGCAAATCATATAAGAGCCTGACCTTCCCATCTCCAGCAACTCTTTAACCTTAGGTAAGGGCACAGTTTTATCTTCTCCCTTGTCCCCAGACAATGCCAACGCAAGGTAACTACAATGATGCGGAATATTAAACAGATCCCAAGCCAACCGTTCTTCATTCTCTTTGTATTTCGTGATCGACACGATATCTTCAAGCACTTCTGCCTCTGAATCACCAATGGCCAAGTAATCATAGATTTCATCATCCGCATTGAAGCGCACGTTAAATATCAACGAGGCCTCATTACGAACCTGCTTAATATCCTTCCCATCCACTTCGCAATGCTTCATAAAGGGTGAGTGAACGAAAAATTCAACCCCGTCACCTTCCAAAGTAAAGGTATCAACAACAGTCCCGGCATCGATAAGATGAGCAGACAACTCATCCACTGTCATATCCCACCCATCAACCAACGTCACCAGATCGTCCGGGGTTGAAAACACCTTTATGCCTGACTTATTTTTCAGACGATGACGCGCTTCCTGACGCCAAATGATGCTCTCTTCAGACTGATGGTCATTGTCAGCTGTCTCCAACAACATGGCCGCAGGAACCCAAAGCTCATCAATTTTTACACGATCCTCGCCTTGGTATTTTGCAGCATGCTCAAGGTGAAAAAACTCAGTGCTACCATTGATGTGATCTTTGTCAGCATGAGTAAAAGCAACAACATCAAAACGCTCTTTGCCTGCATCCTTCAACTCTTGCCTGAGAGCCGCATTAATATCGTATTGAGGCGTCTTATCATTTTCAGCGTTACTCATCTGGTGGAAATCCATCAGAATGAACCTACCACGAGTGCTTTTAATCAGGCTGGTATCACCATTCCCTACTGGATAAAACGTAACTGTGTGCATAGTAACTCCGGATGTTGTAAAGCTTTTATGGGCATTAAAATATATATGGGGACGGAAAATCCAATTACAATAGGGGCTTACCAAACTGAAGTTTTACGAGACACCTTAGACATTTTTAATGGGGCGTAGCTCCCTATTATTACGGGCTTGAAAATCCATCCCAAACAATCTTGGGTGGCAATTTTAATTATTACAATCTAGAGTGACTGCACTCGGCAAGTGCTGAACGGTTACCGGTAGGTTTTGAGATTTCTTTTAGAAAAGAGTCCGGTTAGAGTTGACCAGAGCAGAGTTTAAAAACACTCAAAAGCATCTAAATTTAATTACGGCTGTATACCTATATTGTTAGCCGCTTTACGGTAGTGCCAAACATTAGGCAAATAGATGAGATTTTGTAAGGCAACTAATTCGTTAGTTTTCGATTCACTAAATAAGTGCTAGCAAACTTTGGGGCAAAAACTAGTTTGAAATACTCCATTTAGAGGCCATTTCTCCTAGAGCTTGAATTTGAGGTTTGCCTTTAACGTTAAGCTTATGGCTACACTAAATCACTACTGAGACAGTAATAGTTACAACACCAAAAGAGTATTTGGCTTGTCGTAAATAAGCGAACTACCGCAGGTCTCATTGGAAGCTCTATTCGATGTATTTTTACATATTCAAATACGAATCTATCACGCATCAAGTTTGATTAATGGCAATAAACGTACAGCATTTTTGGCGTCATCTAGGGCTCGATGAGCTTTCCCATCAAATGTTAACCCTGCATGTGATAAAGCACGCTTCAAGCCCGCTCTCGGTTTCAACCTATGTGTTTTGGAGTATTGTTTCTTAAGATCTATAAACTGCACAGGAGCAAATTCTGAAAGGTTATGATTGGCGCAGTCTATGTTAAGCTGCTTTAGGTCGTAACTCCCCCAGGTTGCAAGCGTATATTCTGGTGGCAACCAGTCAAGTAGTTGATTAAAGACAACATCAAATGTTGGTTTATTAGATAGCACTTCTTGAGTAATGCCCGTTAACTCAGTACAAAACTCACTGATATCTGGGTGAATTGTTGGCTTGATAAGCTGAGTAAAGGTTGAGATTTCCTTGAACCCATTTTTTGTAACAAGTACTGCACCAATCTCTATTGTCTCGCGCTCATTTGGAGGAGTAGCGCCACCAGAGTCACATGTATGCTCAAGATCTAGAACCACTATTAAATCAACCGCCAATATGTTTCCCATCTCATCTGATATGTTAGCTATTACGCTTTTGTATTCTGCTTGGCCCAGCAAGACATCCTTGCATTTGTTGAGGAGCCTTGATTTGTAAATTTCTTGAAAATGACTTTTGACTACCTAAAGCATAAGCTTTCATACGTTCAATAGCTGCATTTAACTCTACCTCATCAGGCGTAGGCTTTGTAGTTGGTTTCAACGACATAAAGTCTCTCTTACTGAATCAATTATACTTTCGTAATAAATATTTTAAGAAAACCTTTCCTAATTTAGCAGAAAGAGGCTTTACTACTTTTTTGGCAGGATATAAATCCAAAGCGTGATGACAATCTGGTTGATCTTTGTCAGCTGCCTTCGCGGCAGGATAAAAGTCGAGTGCCTTACGACAATCTGGCTGATCTTTTTCAGCTGCCTATTCGGCAGTTCACTATCAATTAGAAGATGGCAGTGTTATTCATAAATCTTCAGCTGCCTATTCGGCAGTTCACAGGCAGAGAAGAGTAAAGGACAATCTTTGTCAATCTTCAGCTGCCTATTCGGCAGTTCACTATGACAATACCAAAACTTAATGAGGAAAAACAACACCTAACAGTAAATATCCAATTTTTACCAAACTAAATCGCCTACATATAAAACGCTTATTTTTTCAAACCTTTAAACCAATCACCTTCAGAATGGTTAACTCAATTAAACCATATGAGACAGCTCTGGAACTGTGCCATTCAATCGCTCATTGGTAGCAAACCCATAACTACTAAACATTGGTTCCATCTGCTTATCGACCACATGTTTTTGAATGTGTAATAGGTAGTCTTGCTTACTTCCAACACTACTCATAGCAACTCGATGAAATACCTCGAACTCTCTCGGCGTAACGGACTTGCTAGGGTTAAATATCTCTCCTCTAGCTAAGGCTCTTTTCTCTAACCTTTTTAACCGTCTTCTCGCCTCACCAACAAACATTTTTGCTATACCTTGATTACGCTTAAACCTCACTTCTGCACAACCTTCTGGTACCAGCTCGACTTTACTAACCTCAAAAAAGCCGCACTCTTGCATATCTTTAAAATAACCTTGCAGCCTTAACCGATTTAATACATCACTTTCTGAATACACAAAAGCAATGATATTTCCAATCGATTCATCAGACCATGCAGGAAAGCTCACTCCAATGCCAGTTATCCCATGTCTGCAAATATAACCATGTAATATTGAAATACATCGCCCTGTTAGTAAGGCTAAATTGGCTTTTTCTGGTAATAACTTAATGGTGAAATAATAGCGCGGCATAGTTATTTATCCGCTTTAGAAGTGATTTTTTCTTTAGATTTACCCTTTGCCTCTGCCTTTTTCTGAAACATGCCACCTTTGATTAAAACTGCAAACAAATAATAGATATTTGGCACAATCTCACCATCAGGAGTGCCAGCTAGTTTTCGTAACTCAGAGAGGTAATACTCAGAGTTAACAAGTAAAGAATAAAAACTTTTGTTAGAGTCAGGTGAGCGTCGAGCGATTCCTAGCTCCTTATCTGCACCATACTCGTGGATTCGTAGCCGCTTTGAACTATCGTCATCCCACCAATCATCAATCAGTTGAATTGCTGCACCTATTTTTACTGAATTAAAACTTACAGCCTGGCGACCATCAATGCATTGCACTTTCGTAAAACGCTTAGAAACTTCACCTGCCTCAGCTTTTTCTCCAAATGATTGGCTTGGGAAAATCTCCTGGCAAAAAACCGTTTCAAGTTTTGCCGTGACATCAGCGTGCCAAAATATACCTGGTTCCGTTAATGCTAAATAAATCTCATGGCTTAGCTCATCCAACACCAGCTGTTCAGCTGCGGGCCAACAACTTTCCCAATCAAGCAGTCGAGTATTGGCAATTTGATAGCATTTTCCTGAGCTCGTTTTTATCTCGATGAGCGTATTTCCTGAGTTTTGATTACGCCACAGCCAGGTTCCTAGCAGTAAATTTTTACTGTATCGCTTGGCCAATTCTTTGTAGCCACCACACTCTTTAAACGCTATGGCCAACTCTTCAAGCAAAGAAAATACACTGTTATCACTGCAGCCACAGGGTTTTAAAGAGTTAGCCTGCACTCGTAATGAGAATCGACAAAAAACATGCTCAACATTAGGCGGTACGTAGCACTCTTCGATGGTGAGTGGATTACAATGAGCTAAGTCTTGTGGTGCTAGATTTTTCGGTTTGAACTGAGGGGTAAAAGCTTCCGTAAACCCGGCCTTTTGACCACGTATACGGTTGATTTCCGCTTCAAGTGGCACAAAATCTTTTTCACTAGTTTGATAGAAAAAAACAGCTTTACTTGGGTATAAAGAGCGGTCGTACTTTAAAACATTACAGATCTCCATAACGCGTCCTCAAATCCGTTTCATTAGCATTGAGGTCTCGTTTATTTCCAGCATCCAGAATGCTCGATTAAAAAAGTGACTCATGCCTTGCAACCTTATATCAATCGCAGTTTTGCACTCTGCTAAACCGATCGCAGATTCAGCATAACTGTGCAATGGCTCTATCGAATTAACACGCTCTTCAGGTCTGTTCAGCAACAAATAACCAGACATAACAGGGTACAATGTGTCCTTCTCTTTAACGAGCTCCAACATCCCAGTTAGACTATCCACATGATACCTTGTTGGCATTATCCACTTACCTGATTGTGGTAACCTTTTTAACTTTTCAAACAGAACAGCTTCGCTTCGATATACCCCGCACCAATCAACAACATCACCTATCTCAGGCGGATGTATACAACCTCCAGCAAAACTAGCAGGCAAACTCGCTTTTAAAATCTCTGAAGTGCCATCAAGAATACTCAAATCTTCTTCGAAACCATCTATATGCACCACAAGATCAAACACTAAATCACAATACTTATTGTCAATAATGCCAGCACGCCTAAATTGGTTTTCATTTGCCCCCTGCATACCATACTCAGGGAGTTTTGTGCCTGAAACTGGCGAGTATTGGCGAATAAACCAAGAAAAGGAAGTTAACCTCAATTGAGTTCCTAATCGTTCATTTAATCGTCTTTGATAGCTATGTACCATTCCCCAAATGGCTGTTAGTGACGGAATACCTGCACAATATGGATTAGATAGAGCCTGAGCATCAAATACCCGAATAGACTTTAAATATAAATAACGCTGATGAATCTCTTCATCTACTGTATTTAGGGCGATATCAGGCTCTTTAGACAATTGCACCAAAATCCACTTTAAACTATTTTTTAAGGGGCTCATCAGGCGCTGATGAAAAGCATATTTTTGTAAGTTTGTGCTGTTAGATAGTGTCGAATTCAACAAAGTAAAAATAGGTGGGAGCAAATCAACAAATGCTTCTTTTTTGGAAGTTAAAAACTGATGCTCAACTGTTCCGACAATACTAACTAAGTCACTTTCGTTAACCTGACTATCTTCTAGTTCCGCTCGCCACTCTATTAAAGGAGATAACCAGTCACCTAGACTAGTTCTGATTTGCCTCATACCGCTAACTTGAGCTCGCCTTCGTTGCTTTAAAGCGAGCTCAAAGCCTGCCGACAATAGGCCGTCTAATGCTCTTTTGAATTGTGATGTAAACAAGGCCTGATGATTTAGAGCCGAATTTCCAGATTTAATCTTCAACAACCAAGAGTCACTTAACCCATACCTCTTTTTTCCTATTCTGGGTGGGTAATGAAGCACTCTATTACTACCACCAAGGGAAGCTGACAACTCACTGACCGAAGCTGGTCGTGTAAATTCAATATTGGTATATCGCCCTTGTTTAGCCATTGCAGTTTGCTGTATCTCAGCTTGCAACGAATGGCTAACGACGGGTGTTAATGCAAGATATTTATCTCTATAGGGAAATCGAACTTGAACGGAATATTTATCAACACGGCTAGGGCTATCTTCATTAGGCAGTAAAGCTTTAACCCTGCTACACAAATTCATGAAGTGCTTCACAGGCATGCCTAGTTGCAAAAAAGCACCCTTCCACTCCTTAGGAACATCAGCCAAAAGAGTTGCGAGACAGCAAACTCGGCCTTGCCAGATAAAGTGGCATACAAATAGTTTAGCTAAATTCACCTTAGCGCTATCGTGCGACCACCCTAAAGAGCTCATACAGTTGGCACTACTGAGTACTTGTGGATGTAACTGAGGAGAGGCGGTAACTAACCTTTGCTTACTCACTCGTATATCTGGGTACTTTAAGTTGTGAGAATGCAACCACTTCACTTCAGTAATGCAAAAACCTAAGTGCTTCTCATTGTTCAATGTACGCTTTGCTAACGCACTATCAAGTAAGTCATCAACTTGTTTTCTAGGGTAAGTAAGATTTAGCAGAATCCGAAGGGTTTCGGCTTCATTACCTGTAACACATACGGGTGATGAATAAGCAGCAAACGCTCTTCGTAATGCCGTGTTTCGCTCGGCAACGTCTTCGATATCGAGCAATGTTTGCAGATTATGATGCTCTACCATGCTGATAAATAAACTCCATGAGGATTGCCACCAAAGCTTGCCTTGAACTCAATAACTTGCCGAAGGTAAAACACACCAATATGGGGTTCAATTCGTGATCTAAGTTTTTGCCTAAAGCCTGAGGTCAAAATACCTTCTTGATAAAGCCGGTAAACTTGTTCATGAGTAGCAGATAATATTACCGAGGTTTCAGCCACAGAAACTAGCATATCGGCCACATTAGGCTTTTTAGATTTGGGGTTTGCGCTCACTAATTCGTGAAGGTAATCCATCATCGTTAAGTAGATAAAATGCGGCCTTCTACCCTCAGGTAACAAACACTGAGAGTCTAAAATTAAGTTACCGAAAATCGAACTAAAAGATGTGCGGTTAAACAAATCGATGAGTCTAGACTCCGCGCCAGCAGTTACATCATCTAATTCTTGATAAAAGTTAGCCGGCCAGTCATCAAAGTACTCGATAGAGCCTGAGTCGACATAGTTCTCATGTTGGCTATATCGCCTTTGATAGCAAACCAAAGCTGCAAATCGCTCAGTCACTGATATGTTCGTTGATAAAAACGGGTTAACCGATGAGGCGTCACCATTAAACAGAGTTCGAGCCAAAGTAAGTTCACTACTTTCTGCTTTATCGGTTTCAGCAATGGCTAGTTCAAAACCGCAACTGCAATGAGTAATGGATTCATGTTCAATGTAATTGAGGGGGATTTACAGTTAGGGCAGTGGTGCAATAACTTACATTCATGCTTAGGGCATGCTTGAACAGGCTTTAAATGCCAAGCCTGGCGAATATAAGGCTCTTCCCTCAAACAATCAGGGCAAACAGGCACACTCTCAACGCCTTCTGCACCAGAATAACGAAACAGACTTTGTGGAATATCAATACCACTGCGATGAACAGCTGTCATGCCTCCCACAAAGTTTCTATTTGAACGCAGTAACGCTAGTTTTTGTAACTCATGTGGTGGCAAATCAAGAAGGAACTCAAGCAAGTTTAGAGCTCTCATTCGGAAGTGACTGTTGTGTTTGGTGTGATACACATTTAAACGCTTTAATTCTCTCGGGAAAGCACCATAAGCCTCAAAATCTAACTCATGCAACTCTTCCAGAATAGCCAAACTCAATTGCTGATAACTATCAAAAAAATTCTCCGCTACTACTCGTAGCAGATAGCTCTCTAATGATTCATCAGAAAATGCACGCGCTTGTGGAGAAAATAAAAATGCCATAATAAATAGTATGGGGAAATAGCAAAAAAGTGAGCGTTATAGACTTATAACTCACTATTACAGAGCTCGAACTATTAGTTACCCCGTATAGCGAAAATCAGCTATTATTTAAATAGCTGTGAGTAAACACTACCACTAACAACAAACAAAGTAGAATTATCGCTTGTAAAAATACATTAAAGATTATAAAGCCCTATAAGTGAACATTAGTTTAATATTCCCAAGGTAAAACACGTAAAAAAACAGCTTACCTCAGCCCCCTCTTGAGTACTTAAAAACAACCTAAAACTCAACTATCACTCTAAAGAAATAAAGAAAATAAATGATAATCACACGGTCAACATAACCCATTACATTACGCTTATCTTTTAAAGCAACTACTAAAGTCAGAAAGTTAAGTGAGCCCTCCAGTGAACATAATGATCGTCAGCGAATTCCCTCTCATTAATTCATACACCAAGAAAGTACTGAAAGAGCTCACTTTTGTGTCAACGATACAGACCATCGTACCAAATCAACTTCACAAAGCGACATACAACCAAACTCCACCTGACTTGATATTGTTTGACATAGATTCATTAACACACTCTCCAAGAGACAAAAAAAACTCATTCGAACAAATCTATACGTCCAACCTATCAATGTACCAAAATGCAACATGTTGCATTATTTCTACGATAAAACAGTACAGTGAGTCAAAAATAAAAGGTTATGATGTATTATTAAAACCGTATAATGCAAAATCACTAACGAGATTCATAAGAAACATAGCCCTATGCAAACAGGTGTCGTGAATCCACAACTTGGTTAGAAAATTCTATAACAGAATATTGGCATGGTTTAACTAGAATTCTTTAACAATTCGGCTTCACTTTATGTATAACAGGTAATTTGATTATGCCTCCTAGGAGTCACCTGCTATAAATACATTTTTTCAACACTTAAAATACGGCATCAACTACCATGTTATTCAAGCGATGTTAAGCGTTATCGATAAAAACGTTGACCGTTCGATAGTCTAGCGGCTAACCCAAGGTATAATTTAATCTTCAAATTATTATCGCTCATGCTATAGAGAATTTGGGCAATTTTGCGAAACTAATTATGGAAATTTTAACAAGTATTTTTTATTCCTCTAAACTGGTTGCTGACCTCATATTGCGACAATAACCTTAACGATGATGAAAAATTATTTGATCTTTAAATTAACAGAAGGTTAAGCCCCTAGCCTCACTACGAAGATAGTTCATACCAGTCAAGAAGCCACCGAACATTTTAAATGCTAAAAACTCCCCCTCTTTTGTTGTTTCGTAGCCCCCTTCTATCTTAGTAACAGCACCAATTAAAGAAAGAAAGGTTAACTCTAGAGGTAATGCTCGCGACAATGACTTGCCTGAATGCTCTTGAAATAGTTCATCATCAATTTTTCCATGAGCAAGCATCATCATTAGATCGTGCTGTGCTATCGCATTATCACTAATGTTTTTCTTATAGAAAGCTCCATATCCTCGGGAGTTAATGAGTTCGATGTAACGACCTATGGAAAAAGTTGAAATGTTGAACTGATTCTTGATACGCCCAAATGCTCCAGCACCAATGCCAAAACAACTTTCACCATCAAGTACGTACTTACTCTGTTCAATAGTGCAAGTTCTATTCTTATAAACCCAGGGAAGTTCCCTGCTATATGAATTAGTAAGGGTTGATTTAGCTGCTTGGAAGTGTGTAAATAGTGCAGCATTGTTTCCCGCTAACTCTTCTTCTTTTCTCCGCAAAGGTCCTACTCCAAAAGACAACGGGTAAGTTGTGATCTGTTCAGCTTGTAGCTTTATCGCTATTTCCATGTCATTTCTAACTAAGTCGATAGTTTGTCCTTTGAACCCAAACATGAAATCGATATTGATATTTGGAAACAAATTTCTAGCAATACCAATATAATCTTGTAGTTGATGTCCACAACCAAATTTTTCAAACCGCCCAGTACGTTTTAGGATCTGGTCATCAAAGCTTTGTACACCTATTGACATACGGTCTATAAGGCCTACTAATGACTTTGGGTTACCTTGACTGAAATATATTGGATCACTCTCGCAAGAGACCTCTACGTCACCAACAAGTTCTTTTATCAACAATATAGTTTTAACTAATTCTTCTTCTAAAATAGTAGTCGTTCCACCACCTATATAGACTTTTCGAAATTGAAGGCCACTTTTAATAACAAATCGTATTTCTTTACGTAAGGCGCTGAAGTATGCTAAAGCTAATTGTTCATTGAACTTAACCTTGAAGAATGAACAATATTTACACAGAGTTTGACAAAATGGGATGTGAATATAGAGAGTGTCAACAACAGTATTGCTGGAGAAATCACGGTTAAAAGATGACTCAATAAGTTGCACACCATCTAAATTTAAAGATTTGACAATCTCCTTTCTCATTGCCCAATCAAGTAATCCTCCTGACAGCTGTAGCTTGTTAAAAATAAGGTCCAATTCGTTGCCTCCAATTACATGTTGTGTAAATGAAGGCTAACAGCTGGCTGCCAGATACTTACATTAAACTTTATTTCAAATATTAAAAGAGTGCTCTCCCTCTCAACTGATAGGGGCTAAAAAGCCTGCTTATCATTAAACAGCTTTACATTCCCCCCTAATATATGTGCAGATCGCGCTGCGGAAAAGGGATTCTTATTCCTTCTTCGTCAAATCGAAGTTTCACAGTACGAGTGATATCCCAATATACTTCCCAGTAATCAATAGGCTTAGCCCAAGGTCGCACAATGAAATCTACTGAGGAAGAGTTTAGAGTGTGAAGCTTGATCATTGGCTCTGGCTCACGACAGATAAGCTCATGGTTACTAAGAATATCTTTCAATACTTGTTCTGCATGCTCGATGTTATCGCTATAACTGATACTGAACACCATATCTACCCGCCGCAGACGCTCTGCTGTAATATTATTGATAGTGTCACCCCATATTTTATTGTTAGGGATGATCAACCTTTGGTTGTCCAACGTTTTGATGGTTGTTGATACTAAACTCATATGGCTGACTTTACCCGTGACTCCAGCAGCATTAATCAAATCACCAACGTCATATGGTCGGTAAATTAGGATCATCATCCCTGACGCAAAATTTGAGAGTGTATCTTGCAATGCAAATCCTACAATCACCCCAGCAATACCAAACCCAGCAAGTAAAGGTCCTAGCTCAAAGCCTAATTGTGAAAGAGCAATCAATAACCCTAATGCATAAATAGCTTTACTTGATAATGAAATAAAGAAGTCTTGCAGTAAGCGGCTAAAGTTTAAATTAGAAGCGCGTACAGCTTGTGCAACAATTCGGTTAACTAACTTGCCAACAAGCCCAGCAAAGAACAAGATAAGAATGAAAATACATGTTTTAAACAACAAATTAGGGCCATGTGCTTTAGCTAGGTCAACTAAAGTACCTCCCCATTGCTTTATTAAACTCGAAACGAGATGCATATCAAGCACATCTTCAGTTATATCACCAGATACATTAATGAACGTCTGTCTAAATTGAGTAGCATCATGCTGAACGCTTTCAAGTAAGTTAGCCATGCCTTCTAAGCTTGTACTACTTTGATTAAGCTGTCGTTTAAGAGTTAAAACTCGTTCCTTTTGTTCATCGGTAGCATCTTTTCCTGCTTTGGCGACGATTTTAGTTGCAAGTTTTAGTCTTTCATAATTGTAATTAGCTAGGCTATCTAAACGATCTGCTCGTAAAAGTAATTTCTTGACGAACTTCGCTTGTTCTTCTCGTGTGTCTATGTCGACTAATTCTGCCAATTTCAAAGTCTCAAGTTGAGCTTTTAGGAAGTAGTCGAGTTGCGATTGACGAGAAATAAGTGCATTAAAAATATCTTCATCTATATCACTTTCAACTTGACCATACAATTTATCAATATGACTTTGTATGTATCGCTCTACGTTAGTGATAAACCTTAACTGGTGCTCAATCAGTGGAGTTAACTCTTTCTTGTCTAGTGGTTTGATTTGTATCAAATTACTTATTTGTTGACGAAGAAGTTCTGACTTATTTTTTATTCGATACTCCGTGAAATCGCGCATTTCACCATGGACTGATTTTAGTATCAGCATATCTTTATGGATCATTGATTGTAACAAAGCGATATTCTGACTAATTAGCTCTGTATCATGGTTTGGATTGGGAGTTATTGATGAGGCAGTGTTGGCACAGGTAACTGAAGTATAGCCTATGGTAAATATGAACACCCAATTAACAAATAATTTTCGCATCATGATACTCCATTAACCTATTGGTTTTATTACCGATTATTATTCAAATACCAAACTGTAATATTTCCATAGCGACTTATGACTTTACACTTTCTAGGTTTCCTTCTCACAATTACTCTGACTTAATCCGACTATTTGCCGCAAAATCAGGACATTGCACGCATTGAGTTTTAAAATTAAGCATGGCAGTAGTAACGAAAAAACCTTCACCTTCAAAAGTTTGTAGCGATGCCACCTGGTAGAGTTTATCTTGCTGTACAAGGGCAATAATTTTGTCAGTAAGCTTTTGGCAGGTGTAACAAATTTTGATAGTTAATAGTTGTTTGTAAGTACCCGTATCAACGTCAAACGAGTTAAACACATCATTATCTAATACATTAATGGCATTGCGCTTAAGTGGATGTTCTTCCTTTATCACCTCAATATCTAAAGCTAGGGTTGAACTCAGCTCAGAGATAAAATTTGTCCATTTTACGATTTCAGCTAACATCTTGTCTTGCATTGATGTTACTTCAATCGCCTTAAGCAGTAGATGTTCGATACTGCGCTTACTTTGTAAAATTGTTTTCAGCTCACGTTTTATGAGTCTGAATTGATGATTTTCAAGCTTTGGCTTAATAAAGCGTTTAAGTAGTCGGTTACGTTCAATAGGAGAAATGGGCTGAGTTTTTTCTGTTGAGGTAATATAGAGATGCAGTAGCGCGTTGGTACAAAACTGGTTTAAACATTGTCGGTGGGTTTTATCTTTGGCCAAATCCATAAGCGAGCTCAATCAGTCCATGCAAAGGTCAAATGTTTAATCAAAAGTACCACATGCTTATTAAGAGTAGTGTGACTTAAACCTTAGTCTCATTAAGAGAAACTGCTTTTGAAAATAGAGTATTTATAAGCCAATTGCCATGTTCGAAGCAGTTGAAGATTCAGCTGTAATTAACCCATAACCCAAGCAACGGACGAGCTCTGGCCGCATCATTGATGTAGGCAAAACTAATGGCTTTAAGTGGAGGTAACAGCCTAAGGTTAGCTGTATTGCTCGCCAAGTCACCAACGCTGTACCGATAATTGCCGCAGTCAGAGCAATAAATTATATAATAAATATAGCAAACTTAAACAATTGTCGGCATTTGTGCTTTCATTGCATTCGCATTAGGGTCAAGTATTGTTAACATAGGCTTTCTTATAAAGCAGCAAGTTCACCCTAAAGATAAACTTAACGCTTCTTTCTAATATGCTCAATAAGTCAAAAGTGCTACAACCGTTACAGCAAGGGACTACGTTGGATGGACGACTGTTTAACTACTGAGTCATATTATTTACAAAATGGCGCAGCTAAACGACTCTACTCTCAAGTTCACTAACAATGCGTTTATCAGTATTGATAAATACCTGATACTACTTAAGAAAGAGTTAGCAAATTTAGGAGTTTTTAAATTTATTTGACCTACCATGTCACTATATTTGAACTTAACGTGGTATAAAAATAAACCTTAAATCAGAGCAGTCACTATGAGGCTATGAGTAAAAATATATCACTACCTTTTACACACAATATCACCGGGAGGGCAAATATGAACATGGCGGAGTTTTCGAAACAAGCAGAGGTATCAGCTCATACTCTGAGGTATTACGAAAAAATTGGTTTACTTCCAAGTATTTCCCGAAATGCTAGCGGGCATAGAGTGTACGGTTCGAAAGATCTAGTTTGGATCGAGTTTATAAAGCGCCTCAAAGACACTGCAATGCCACTAAAAGACATTTTAAAATATTCAGAGTTGAGGAAACAAGGTGCTAGCACTCGAGCATTACGTCAGTTACTACTAGAAAAACATCTTGAAGACGTAAAAAAACATATCACTCAGCAGCAATCACATCTAGGTGCTATTGAAGCCAAAATAAAATTATACGTGATTGGAAAAGTTGCTTGACTTAGAGTTAACTCTAACTTGTATCGTGAGTAAAAGGTTATTTATTGGAGAAACCAAATGGATAAATCACGATATCAAAAAGGTTTGAAACTACTCGAAAAAATTGATGGTAAAGCTGGAGAGAATGTAATAAGCAGCCTACAAGACATTTGTCCCGATCTAGCAAAGTTTATTATTGAGTTTCCATTTGGGGACATTTACACAAGAGATACACTTGATCTTCGTTCTAGAGAAGTTGCAACAGTTGCCGCTTTAACAGCACTTGGAAACTGCTTACCTCAACTAAAAGTACATTTAAATGCTGCTCTTAATGTTGGATGTAGTGAAAACGAAATCAAAGAGATCATTCTACAAATGTCAGTATATGCCGGTTTCCCAGCAGCTTTAAACGGTATGCTTGCTTTTAAAGAAGTCCTAATAGAAAGAGGACACGAGAAGTGTTTTTAAAAGTAATGGCCCAAAAACCTTCGTCACTTTATTAGGTCGACGTCTGTGGTAATGATAGCTTTCCTTATTCGTTGTTCGGCTAGGTGCACCTTAGCCGATACTCCTATTTGTTATCAAATAGTATTAATCTCTGAGCAAAATAGAGGCTTGAATGCTAATTACGACCTCATCCTAAATCATAACTTATACAGCTAAACCGTTTTGCTTCGAAAACTCCAATATTTCAGATATATAACCCTTGACAAGTATTGGTATTGCTTTTTCGATCAAATCTACCTCCCAGTCCCACCATGCTAACTCTAAAAGCACTTTTGAATCAGATTTGCTGAATCTAGTTTTAACTATCTTTTGCGGGGTTCCCTACCGCAATGCTATACGGAGGAATATCTGTCGATACGACTGATTTAACACCAATAATTGAGACATGGCCTATGTTAACCCCTGGCATTATTGTAACGTCAAAACCAAGCCAAACATCATTGCCAATAACAGTATCTTTATACGTTTTAAATGGATAATCTGATATCGGTAAGGTTTGCGAGCATTTCCCACCAAATACTGAAAATGGGTAAGTAGTTATACCTAACATCGAATGGATGGCATCCGGCATAATAATCTGAACACCGTTAGCAAATGCACAAAATTTACCGATATAAAGAGAGTTTCCAGAAAAGCCAAAATTATATAAAATTTTCTTACTTAGGAATTCTGTGGGTCTTTAAAGTCACTATAATAACTAAAGCCCCCTGCATGAAAATTAGCCACCCCACTTTTTGCAATAAGTGGCTTTAAAAAACTGTATTTTTTAAACCTTTGATAGGAAAAAGGTTGTCTGACTTCATACTTGACCTCCTTATGCAAATCAAACGAAAGCTTAATTTTGATTAAGAACTTACCTACTGTTAAGTGGACTACGTAAACTATGCTCTTTGATAAATTAGGGAGTTTTTACTATAGCAGAAACCAAAATAATGATTGGCCTTAGAACAGTTAAAGGGTAATCGATTGTGATAACACATTCGCACGATCACTTTTTAACCAACTTCCAGTTTTGAGAAAACACTTTATGCCGCATATACTCTGCACCATAATTGCTACATTGATATCGATTGAAATTATGGAAAACCACATGAGCAATCAAGGTTCGTCGTATTCTATAGAATGGAATGCGGTTTTTTGTTGGCAACAATGGCAGATTTTCTGATATTGCCATTATAACGCACCTCGTCTAATCCATGTCGTCCCCACCGCCCTAGGTATGCACAGCTTGGCAGTGAGGACAACAGCAGGAAGAATATTAGAATTGCTATCACCTTTCAAATTAACAAGCATTAAATTTTATTATTCTAGCTAACACTGTTAGTTCCTTGCGAAAGCCAACTTAATTAGAGCAAAGTAAATAATACGGTAGCTATCACTCATGCTAATAGTTAACAACATGGTTATAGCCAATCATTACTTTACTATGTATTCTATACTGCTCACCTTGATAAAACAGTTAGGGGGCCTCGTTGTTCTCTTTCGTTACCGGTTGAAAACTATGATAGTTTCGCGGATATAGGGTTCCATCAATGACTTTATAAGATAAACCTTGCTGCCTGTTTCTCTTTCTGCCTCTATTATTTCGAATGACAAGCTGTTCTAAAGATTTAACTTTGTCTAAATTTGCTAGTTGCATTGTTTGCAATCCTTATCATGGATTGGCCTAAGCCTATAGACATACCAGTAATTATTGTTATTCACCTTACCTAATAAAGATTATTATCTAATCACTTAGCGTGTCCAGCGGTTTAATGCATTTTAATGTAAAGAAAATATAATACTTCCATTTTATGAGGGGACTAAATGTGAATACACCCCCATGAATTAAAGCTATTAAATCCCGTTAGAATACAGCCAAAAAAACCACAGAATGAGCAAATCACATTCATAACAATGAATGCTTAATCGCCTATGTATCAATCGTTATATGAGGTTACTATGTCTGAAAAGTTTAATCTCTTTAAAGATGTTGCTCATGATTATCGATTTCGATTAAAGGGGCAAATGGTCAGAACATTTTAGCTAGTGAAGGGCACAACACAAAAATCAGTTGCGATAATGGAATTTAACCAATTAAGGCCAACGCGCTTTCTACGTCGATTGGAGACATAACTTAAGTCTATAAGACTGAGAGCTCATCAATCACAGTTAAGTAATTGATGAGCTCTCAACCGAAACCGAAAATAGTACTAACGACTTAAATGTGAATATTGCTCACAAAAATAACAACCAATTATCGTTCATTTTTTGCACAACGTTTATTAGTGTGACATGGTAATGGTACTTCTATGTTATGGCTTAGTGATATGAAACAAATCACGCGAAGATGGACATATCGAACACTTACCTCAGTCTTATATTTGGCGGGGACACTGTGCTTAACCCTATTTGTTTTAGCAAAGCTTCATCAAACTATCGCCAGCGAACTTGCTTTAAATGCAATTGATGAGCGAACAAACGCTCCATTAAAGACGCTGCCTGACACGTCAAAAACACCAAGCTCTCCTTTATCTCAGCTTACACTACCAAAGCCAGACAAGTCTGATTGGTCTTCAGCGCGTAAAACACGTTTTGAAGTTGCAACACTCTCTAAACCTATTGGCAAAATATTGATTGATGAGATTAGCCTTGAAGCTCCTATTTTTGAGGGGGACTCTGAGCTGAATCTTAATAAAGGTGTCGCTAAAGTTTTGCCTGCAAATCACACTAGACATTCTTCTAACCTAGTCATAGCCGGACATCGTGATTCTTTTTTTCGAAGGCTTGGAGTACTTAAAAATGGAGCCATTATTCATATCACAATGGCTGATGGTAAAGAGCATACTTACCAAATGACAAACCACTGGATTGTAAAACCTGAAGACACTTGGGTAATGGCTGAAGTAAGTCAGGATGTACTAACACTCATTACCTGTTATCCGTTTTATTTCGTTGGTAGCGCCCCTGAGCGCTACATTGTACGAGCAGTAAAAAGACTTCCCAACCAAAAACAAGGATGAACAATGAAGAAAGTGCATACAATAGCATTACTTACTACGATGCTGAGTTTACCTGCCATGGCCAACACTAAGTGTGATGATGTTTCCTGGCATCAGGATGTCCTCGCTAAGTACCCAAGTATTGCAAATGCTTGTCAAGCTGTCGTGGAAAAAGACGGTCAGGAATTTGTAAAATTAAATGCCGAATTTATTCGTTACCACGAACCTCATAAAGTACAGTTAGCGTTCTTTGAGCGTGATGGCACTAAAGAGCGTCAAACGATTGCAGTAAAGCACGATGCTAAAGTCGATGCCGGTGGTAACAAAGTCGGGTGGGATGCCTTACCAAAAGGATATAAACTCGAATTTTACATACCGAGTGACCGATTTGAGGTTCATGAAGTGGTCAATGTCACACCACCTCCTCATTTAACGCAAACAGCTGCTCTTCCTAAAACAGCCTCTTGGTTACCGGCCCTTGGTGCGCTGGGTATGACGCTAATAGGAGTAGGTGGATTCATCTCAAGACGTTATCGCCGCCAATAGCATTTTCTAACTCATATGCCAGAGGCATGTTTTCATCCCCATGAAAGTGTGCCTCGCGTTGGTCACTCATACTTTGAAATATCGACTAAAAGCTAAAGGAGTAACAATGAAAATAACTCTGATAATAATGATGTTGCTTGCAATCATTACTGGTTGCACAACCTCTTCAACATCAAAAGATATAGTGATGAAAAAGAATAACCTCATTTGCAATAATCAAAATCTTGCTGGCGGCTGGTCTAAAACCCAAATGACTCCCGAGTCAAATCAAGCGCTAGACTTTGCAATAGCCTCAATGAATACAAAGCAAAAGCTAGCTTATGTTACATCGGTTTACAGTCAAACCGTGAACGGAGTAAATTACGCGATAGAATTTGAAATGGAAGACAGCAAAATCTATCACGCTATTGTTTATCGTGCTCTATCGGGCGATATGACACTAACACAGCCTGCTCAACATGGAAACATTTGCTCTTAAAGCAACAACAATCGGATTACACACATCCACTTTTGTTAGATGGATTGTGGGATCCCGATAAATGTTGCTTTGCAAAAGCATTGGCAATTTAGCCAAGAATTCCCTCCCCTACATGGACTATGAAGATAAGGATGGACTTATGAGATGTAAGACATTATTGCTTACCTGTTTACTTACAATTACCCCTGTTGCAATTGCGTGCACTAGTTTTGTGTTAGAAACAGTTGACGGGAAACCTATATATGGAAGGACATTGGAATGGGGGCATTCGATCTTAAATCTGAGTTGCTTGTTGTACCACGCGGACAACAAGTAACGTCAAGCCTAAGCAATAGCAAAGACGGCATGACATGGACAAACCAATACGGTTATGTCGCTATGAACGGCCTAAATCAGCCATTTGTTTTTGATGGAATGAATGAAAAAGGTTTAGTAGTGGGTACCCTGTATTTCCCTGGATTTGCAAACTACCAAGTCTTTGAGACTCAAAAACAAAGTAAATCTATCAATAACATCGACCTCTCTGCTTACATTCTTGGCAACACCAAGACAGTAGATGAAGTAAAATCTATCTTGCAAAAGATCAAAGTTGTCAGAAATGAGGATCTTGAAAAAGCAATTGGTACCCCAACTGATCTCCACCATGTGTTTACTGATATTAATGGTGACTCGATTGTTGTGGAATACACCAATGGCGAACTACAAATTTATGATAATAGTGTCGGTGTTATGACTAACTCACCCGGTTATGATTGGCATCTGTTGAATATTAGAAACCATATCCAGCTAGGTGCATTTGCCCATGTCACATCGAGGACTATCAATGGAATTGAATTCAAGCCTCTTGGCCAAGGGAGTGGCATGACAGGCTTACCAGGAGATTCAACACCACCATCACGATTTATTCGTGCTCTGGCTTTTAAAGCAAGTGTTGTTGAGCTTAAGTCAGTTGAGCAGGGTGTCAACGAAGCATCTAGAATATTAAATAACTTCGATATACCGCGAGGATCGTCACGTGAAGAAGTCGGGAACAAAGTTTTTATGGACTATACTCAATGGTCTGTCATCGCCAACCCTGAGAGGCTACAGTATTTCTGGTGGACGGAGCACAATAGACGAATGAGAATGATCGATCTTAATAAAATTGATTTTGCAAAAAAAGAGGTGGTGGCAATACCTTTAGATAAAGAGAAAATCGAAGATATTCAAGAAATCACTCTTTGATTCACTAGCTAGCTCTGCTACAGAACGACACAGTTTAATCAAAATGCCCGAAAAACTTTATCGGGCATTTTGTGCTTAAAGACTAAGTAAGTCCCCTACTAAGAGGGAATTCAGAACTATTTTGAGCCGACTTTACAACAGGGACATCGAGGTGGTCAGCGCGACTATTAGGCACAATTCGTCATCAATTTGTGTATCATTAAACTCACTCTTTACCGATGAGCAACTCTCGATTATCACTCTATCACCTTTTCAACATATCTCTAAAGAGCACACTCAGCTATCTCAAATTATCAATATTAATCTTTTATAATTAACAGTTGTAACTGGGACATTGTAAGGTTGCCTTGTTGCTTACTCACACTCTTGAAGTCTACCTTCGAGCTTCAAATGCAGGGATAGTGTAGGCAACTGGCCCATCAATATGATGGCGAAACTTAATGGACAGACACGTAAGCCAATACTTAAGTGTGTCATATAGCTTGTCCCCTGCTCGTTCCTAGCGAGCAGGTCTTTTATTCCAAACTTAATAAAAGTGTTTAATACGAACACATTCAAATCTTAATAAAGTCAAATAATCTTTTTTAACACCGGTTAAACCTTTGGTGCAGTAAAATCAACTCTAGAATCAGATTATCCCAAGCTTTCTTGGACACACACAGCTAAAACTGCATTTGGCTACTAACTAATGGTTAAAAAGAGGGGACGACTCTTTTATCACTCCTGCAAGGCGATTTCAGGGCAGGTAAATTGATTATTGGCAAGGGAGCATGGAATGCTATCAGATCTATACCTACAGGGCTTAGTCGCCACACTTTCGTTATTTTGTACCTTAAGCATTCTGTATTCACTCAGAGGCACCCCACTTCACTTTCAGTCTCCTATAAACTTAAAACTAGGTGTAGTTTTCGCCAAGTACTTGCTTTTTCTGCGCGTCGTAATTGTGTTTTGGTGCGTATTAGTTCCTATCTGTATTTTGTTTAGCAACGCGATAACTGTTGGGGAGCTTATACTAATATTAGGGGTAACTCCGACCATTACAGCGCTGATGATCGCCCCTGAGTTAAGTCTTTTTTGCAATTCAAAGCTAGTAGTGGCCACGCCTTTATACAATTCTATTGTCCAGATTCATTTAAAAAAACCATACCAAGTATTTGATAAAGCGACCTATCAAGAACTGCTCACCTTGGTTGAAATTCTGCCTCAATATGGAATTACTGCTATACGCCTAAAGTCCCCAATGTTCTATGACGCAAGTGGGGACTTAAGGAGTATGAATGGGCTAAAAAAAGCACTCAAAAAGCGCCACGCTAACTTTAGCCATTATCCATTAAGTACGTTTGATTGCTTACTGGGTAAATTAGGGATGCTGATTTATTGCAAACATCATAGTAATAAACCTTTAAATATCAATAAGTGGCACTGCATTAACATTACACTACCGACAACATGAGATTTGATTATGACTAAATCATGGCGCACCTTTAAACAAGACGAACAGGACACCCCTACTCCCAAGCAAAAAAAATACATTGCGGATACTTCTCAACGAAGAAACGCGGTCCGCCTTAGTTTGGATGACATTATGGAACAACGGCGGTTTAAGCAGGAACTTGCCGATTTAGGGATCACTTTTGGAAAGTGATCTAGCAAATCTAGAATACTCAATTTATCTCACGAGTAACGTCACGACATTATTAGCTTTGTCTATTGCTATAAATGCAGGGCTCACACCAATCATAGGCATCATTCGACCCTGTTCAGTAAAAGAGCTAATAACGGGAGTTCCTCAACAATCTAACCTATGTATTCATTGTGTGTGCGCCGATTCAATGACTAAATGATCACCTTAGCTCATTCAATAGGTTAGCGTGCGTTAAGGGGTGACATCAGAAGAAACTAACCACCTAATGTGAAAGTTCTTCCAAAACAGCCCCATAACCTAACAGAAGTAAGTGTGTAGGAATGAGGTAACCAAGCCAGTCATAATTTTTGTTATGGAGCTTAACTCGCGCATACTTCCGTCCCCCTGTAGAAATAAGAGTGGGGTCTAGGTGTTCAACAACTAAGTTATTTGAAGGGTCCCCATAAAGCCTTACAAAGGTGTATTTGGGGATCTTCGAAAACCCTAAAGCTGTCTCTATCACTGTTTTTACAAAAGATAAAAACACGGACTTTTTTGAAGAATGGAAAGAAGATAGAAACAAAACATCTTCTTTTTCATGATTCTCTACGGCAGTTAGTATTGGGTTAACAACGTTGTAGTGCATTTGCTCAAAATAGTCTTGAAGCTTCAAAGGACTGATAAGATGAAAAGCAAGCTGCCCATATAGTCTTTCATTTTGTTGGGCAATGAATGCAAAATTTCTTGAACTATCTTGAAATAGTTTTTCAATATTTATTTGTATATGCTCATCTAGATTATCATATATCTTTGCTTGCAGTGCTTTCGCATCTTCAGGGAAGTCATCATAATCTGATACATCGACAATTGGAATATGTCCCTCAATAAGCGAGTCATAGCAATTATCAACGCCTTCAAAACGCCCCCCCATCGCAAGCTAAGCAATTTTTTAAAACTCTGCGAAAAAACAATAGAACTGGCACATAATTCAGCTAATTCAGTGTTTGCTTTCAATAAAAGTAATATTTGTGCTTGCTTCTTTAATGGTGGACTGACCTTACCCGATTCCCACCGATGGAAGGACACTGAGGTTAAACGTTCATATTCAGGCTGTCGCTGCAACAGTTCAACGAACTCTTCCTGTGTAGCACCGACTCTAGAGCGAAACGACTTCAAAAGAATGTCAAACGTTACTAGCATTAGTATGAAGGTATTTTACGAACCGTAAAGTTAGATTAAGTGCTCATTAACATTATTGCAACGAAAATCTAAAAAGACTGTAGAGCACTAAGCTAAACAGCGCATAAAAGCGAATAGATGAATAGTATCCTGCAAGAGTTTATGAGAAAGCGGCAGCTTAGTTAAACTAAACTGCCGCTACATATTTCAAAAATACTCGCTCGACTCTGTCACAGCTAATTCGAAGTTATTGATTCTGAGTTAAAGCTGCTATGAGTATAAACAAGCCCGCTAGAAATAGGGGTTATCATTTTTGACACGCCATCTTTAAATATCACTAACGCACCTTGACTACTAGAGTAGATTTTGACAACATTTTTAACTTCATCAAGAATATCTACTGTGCCAGAATACGAGCCATAATAGTATGTGCCATTAGCTTGAACAAACATGGTTGCAACTCTACGGTTGTTACCAAAAGAGATGACTTCTTCAATAGGACCATACATATTCAATTTGTCTATCGTTGAACTTGGGTGATCATCTACATAACTCTCTAATTTTCCGTCAGATTTTATACCTACAAAGCCCCATTGATTTAAGTGAACAAGTGTTTTCAGGTCATTTATTTCGTCAGGTCCACCGTTTGATAAATTCAAAAAACGTCCATCCTCTAGTTCAATTATTGGATAATCCACCCACCACGTTTCGTTACAATGCAACTTCGCAACTCCATTAATCGAACTATTTAGATATGCATTAATCCTATTTAGGTACGTACTATAGATGTTATTAGTGTTAAGTTGTATCCCAGTAATAACAATGGTGCCATCTTCCATCAACACTATTGCGCCATCGTCAAGTGGGCAAACATCAATGAAATCTCCAGAGTCTAGAAGGCTCTGAATTGCTGACGAAGGCGCTCCTGCACTTGGCCCTATGAATCTAGCGGTATTGTCGTAATGTTTTATTAAGAAGCCATAGATATTCAGTGAATATATGTCTTTTACATTTGTATAATGTTCTCCTTCGCCTTTGAAACCTGTATCCATATAGTCGCGCCCCCAGATCCAAACACTGTCATCATTTAAAGTAGCAGCATAACCATATTGATTTGATTTTATATCAATGATTGGGTTTGTAATATTAGTTTTTAGAGTACTTAAGTCCCCATCTGATAGACGACTAATTGTCGGGTTGATAGAGTTGCCAGTCAAGGTTAGCCACTCATCAACTAGCCCTCCACTTCCGTTAACCAAAACAAAGCCTCTGTAGTTATTTGAATAAATTTCAATATCACTAACGTTCAGTAGTGATTTCATACTCGCATCAATGCTATTACCGTTACTTCCCATATAGCCAAAGAAACCATTATTGTTTGTTTCAGCTAAAACATCCTTCTGCATGGGTGTGTACCAGAAACGTTTTAGAACTTTATGGCTAGAATTTAAGTAGTCGACAAGCCTTTTAATATTTGTAGTATTGATGCTTTCGTTAAGTGTTTGATATACGCCCGCAACTTCAAAAATAATAGCGTTGTCGTAGTTTATATCATTGGCATCGGGCTCAGCTTCAAGCACTCGTATTAACTCGGGAGGCTCATATGTTCTAATGATATTTTCATTTACTTCATCATGACTCGCAATCAAACGAACCGCCTTCCCGTACTCTTCAACACTAGGCGCAAAAGTATCTTGCTTGTATACATTGTCCCCAGCAGATGTGCTGATATCAAAATGACCATCCTCATTCATATCTACAATCCACACGTAATCAAAATCTTGATGAGTACAATATGAACAATAAGCCTCTGCCTCAGGAATAGATTCGCCTTTTTGTAGGTATGAGTCACTGCCATACCAAAGCCCACTCTTACCAAGTGTCACATACCTAATGAGCACTGACGCCTCTTTCGTCATACCATTAAAAGATACACGGAACCGACCATTACCTTGTGCCGATGCTGTTAATACGCCACTATTCCACTCTAGACCTGAGTCAGTATAGGGCTCAGCAGTTAATGCTGATGAACTGCGGACATCAGTATCCACACCAAGTCGTGAGACCGTTTTGGCAGTAAAATCTACTGTATCGCCGACTAAAACTTCAGCGCTAACAACTGTCACAACAAAGTCATCGATTGGGTCAACTAAGGTAACGGTTGTTGTTACCTCTTTCCCATCAAAGTGTGCCGTGATGTCAGTATCTCCAGCTTTTAGTCCATAAGCTTGACCGCCCACAACCACCACTTCAGATAAATCTGTCTCCCAAATCACTTTATCGGTAACATTTTCAAAACCAGCAGGATCATCTTCATAGGTCGCATTAACTCTCACAGAGGTAAGTTCATGAACACTAAACGAAGCAGTGGTAATCATTGTTAGGCTAGAGAGTTTTCTCTCTTTAACAAATACAATGGCGGTATCACATTTGCCGCTGTGACAGCCTTCAATTTGTGCAGTCCCTTCTGCTTCAGCTGTAACAACACCCGTATTTGACACTGTCGCAACACTGGCATTAAGTGAGCGCCAACTAGTTGCTGCTATTGGTTTTGTGTCACCATTAGTATCGTCATAAGTCATCGTCAGCAGTTGTGTTAAGCCTTTGTGTATTTCAACCACACCAGGTTCAACTTTGACGCTTTCAAGCTGTGCTGAACTAACACCAACAGGAAGTAATTTAGATACAACTGTATTGGTACCATCAGACCATGACACTGATATATTTGCGATCCCGGTTGCGTTAGCCTTGACTTTGCCAGTCGTTCCTAACCAGCTCACTGCAGTATCATTATCAGAGTCAAAAGCAAATCCAGTAGCAGAAGTTTCACATTCAAGAACTTGCTCATCTGAGTATAAACAAAGCACCGGAACTTCAACTTCTTGACCCAATGCCAGCAACATAGGCACGTTATAATTTAACTGAATATCCAAAAGTTTTAGCGCTGTGATGTCTAACGTACTTGTGACAGACTCTGAGCCTACTGTTGCTTTGACAACAACGTCACCTTCACCATTTGCTTTCACTAGCCCTTTTTGGCTTTCTAAGGTCGCTAATGATGTCGAGTTACCTGAAGCATCTTGGAGCTCCCAAGTCGCAAGCTCAGTCAAATCTTTTGGTATACCGTTTGAGTACTCACCCCATACAGTAAATTGCTGACTTTGCCCCACTGCAATAGATGGTGCGCTCGGGTTAATTGTTAACCCTGTCAGCGTGGCAGCCGTTACTTCAGCAAACTCTTCATTACTTGGTTTACCGCCATATGTCGCATAAACCTTAGCTTCGCCTTCTTTCAGTGCATGCCAAATGCCATCACCATCAACAAAACCTATCAAATCAGTTGTATTTTGAGGCTCTACTATCCATTTAACAAATTTCGCAGCATCCGCATCAAATGTGCCATCAGTGTAATACACCATTGCATATAGCTGTGCTTCAGCTCCCTCTGGTAAGCTAGCTGCTGAGGTGCCCCCTGCCGAAAGCTCAATGTGAATGCTTTCAACAAGCTTGTCTGCCATCACGTTAAGTGTTGCCACATCAGTTAGCGTATCCTTATGTGCAGTGATTTCGGCGTGTCCAACGCCTGTAGCAGTTGCAAGACCGGTATTGTTTTCAATTGTAGCTACACTACTTGGATTGTTCGAAATCCATGTAACTTGATTGGTGATATCAACTTCATCACCGTTGTCAAATGTCCCCATTGCTTTGTATTGCAGGTTATGACCAACATGAATGGTTGTGTCTTTCGGCTCAACCGAAATACTGAGCAAGCTAGCGGCAGTAACCTTAACGAGCTTAATGTCTTTCTCTCCACCAAAATTCACATGAACATTTACATCGCCTGCTGCTTTACCATAAACATGGTTTTTGAAGTCAACGTCTGTAAATGTTGCAACATCTGTGTTGGTAGAGAGCCATGATGCTGCTGATGAAATATCAATCTCAGAGCCATCACTCATGTGAGCAACTGCACGTAAAGGCACGGTTAACCCTTGAACAAACGTTCTATCAGCGTCTGAAGTGGTGATTTCGACACTATCGACTGTTGCAGATGGAACGTTAATTATTGGTTTGTTAAGCGACGTCAATATTGTCGTGCCTGTTCCATCTACGTCATATTCGCCGAAAATAGTTGTAGAGCCTGGCTTATTGGCCGTGTATGTTTGGCTGGTTGCTTGAGTGTTGTTAACTACTTCACCATCATTAGTGATAAAGTACATATCACCAGATAAAGACTCCTGTAATGTGCCATCTGACATGACACCAATAAGTTTAACTTTGAGGGTTGTACCACTAAGCATGATCTTCGCACTTAATGGCGTCGTCTCTCCGTCTTCAACTAAAATCACCCCAGATAAAGTTGCCGCCGTGGTGTTAATCACCGCCGTCGCTGTCACCGATGTGTCCGCCGTCAATGTCGCCTGAATCGTGATTGCCTTACCCGATGCCGTTGCTGTCACCTTATGACCATCAATGGTGACGTCCTTGTCTTTCGAACTCCCTGCAATCGATAGCGGTGCAGCAGATGCATCCAAAATACTGGTCGTGTTGTCACTGTAAACACCCGCCACTGTGTAGTATTGGCTTTGATCTTTACCTAATGTGATATTACCCGGCACTAACTGAATACTATCCAGCGTTTTGTTCGTCACGCTCAGCGCAACTTGACTACTTGGCACACCACCAAAGCTTGCCTTGATTTTAGTGTCACCGACCGCTTCACCACGGATATAACCACCCGTCACCAACGCCACGTCTTTGTCTTCAACATCCCAAATCGCATTTGCTGTCACATCAACCGGCACTCCTGGCGCGCTCGTATAATATGCATTAGCAACGGCTGATGTAGATTGGCCCACTGCCAGTGTGCTTTGCGCTAACACCACTTCAACACGTGCCACCGAACCTGATAGCACTGACACGTTCGCCGTATCAAATTTACTGCTATCACTGTTAAGCGTAGCGGTCACTACCGCATCACCCGCACTCGATACCGTCAGCTCACCATTGACTATGGTCGCGGTTGCATCGCCGCTCACAACCCAGCTCAAATCATGCGCGCCTAATTGCGCCGTTTGACCACTCGCATAATGCGCCGTTGCACTGAACACCTGGGTGTCATCCACGTTCATGGTCACCACTTTCGGACTAATGCTGATACGCTCTAACGCCACCACCATCACATTCACGTCCGCAAAGGCTTCCTGGCCACCAAAGCTCGCCTTAATGCGGGCATTCGACACACCCGCTTTACCGATAAGCACATTGCTCACCGTTGAGTCAAAGGCTATCTCACTCGCGCCACCTTCAACCGTCAGTGTCGCTGCATTGCTCACATCGGCTGTGGTGTTATCTGACATCAAGGCCTCAACCTTAATTGCTTTACTGCTGCCAAGCAGGAGGTTAATTGGATCAGGCGAAATACTTAGACTTGAGATACTCGCGCCCGATACCTTCACCGCCACCGACTGGCTGTCAAAATCAACGACTCCATCACCATCTGCATCATAATGAGCAAATAGCGTGGCATCACCTGCATCATTGGCTTTGATATTGGTATCATCCCAGCTTGCTGCATGCGCATTTGTCGTGGTGTAAGTGATATTGCTGGCATCAAGCTCTAACACGCTGCCGTCAGTCATCAAACCGTACACGCGTGTCGCTAGCTCACCACCTTTTACTAGTGTTAGCGTTGCTGGTAACGGTTGGTTCTCACCCGCATTCGATAGGATAATTTGATCTAACGTTGCCGCCGTGGTGTTAATCACCGCCGTCGATGTCACCGACGTGTCCGCCGTTAATGTCGCCTGAATCGTGATTGCCTTACCCGATGCCGTTGCTGTCACCTTATGACCATCAATGGTGACGTCCTTGTCTTTCGAACTCCCTGCAATCGATAGCGGTGCAGCAGATGCATCCAAAATACTGGTCGTGTTGTCACTGTAAACACCCGCCACTGTGTAGTATTGGCTTTGATCTTTACCTAATGTGATATTACCCGGCACTAACTGAATACTATCCAGCGTTTTGTTCGTCACGCTCAGCGCAACTTGACTACTTGGCACACCACCAAAGCTTGCCTTGATTTTAGTGTCACCGACCGCTTCACCACGGATATAACCACCCGTCACCAACGCCACGTCTTTGTCTTCAACATCCCAAATCGCATTTGCTGTCACATCAACCGGCACTCCTGGCGCGCTCGTATAATATGCATTAGCAACGGCTGATGTAGATTGGCCCACTGCAAGTGTGCTTTGCGCTAACACCACTTCAACACGTGCCACCGAACCTGATAGCACTGACACGTTCGCCGTATCAAATTTACTGCTATCACTGTTAAGCGTGGCGGTCACTACCGCATCACCCGCACTCGATACTGTCAGCTCACCATTGACTATGGTCGCGGTTGCATCGCCGCTCACAACCCAGCTCAAATCATGCGCTCCTAATTGCGCCGTTTGACCACTCGCATAATGCGCCGTTGCACTGAACACCTGGGTGTCATCCACGTTCATGGTCACCACTTTCGGACTAATGCTGATACGCTCTAACGCCACCACCATCACATTCACGTCCGCAAAGGCTTCCTGACCTCCAAAGCTCGCCTTAATGCGGGCATTCGACACACCCGCTTTACCGATAAGCACATTGCTCACCGTTGAGTCAAAGGCTATCTCACTCGCGCCACCTTCAACCGTCAGTGTCGCTGCATTGCTCACATCGGCTGTGGTGTTATCTGACATCAAGGCCTCAACCTTAATTGCTTTACTGCTGCCAAGCAGGAGGTTAATTGGATCAGGCGAAATACTTAGACTTGAGATACTCGCGCCCGATACCTTCACCGCCACCGACTGGCTGTCAAAATCAACGACTCCATCACCATCTGCATCATAATGAGCAAATAGCGTGGCATCACCTGCATCATTGGCTTTGATATTGGTATCATCCCAGCTTGCTGCATGCGCATTTGTCGTGGTGTAAGTGATATTGCTGGCATCAAGCTCTAACACGCTGCCGTCAGTCATCAAACCGTACACGCGTGTCGCTAGCTCACCACCTTTTACTAGTGTTAGCGTTGCTGGTAACGGTTGGTTCTCACCCGCATTCGATAGGATAATTTGATCTAACGTTGCCGCCGTGGTGTTAATCACCGCCGTCGATGTCACCGACGTGTCCGCCGTTAATGTCGCCTGAATCGTGATTGCCTTACCCGATGCCGTTGCTGTCACCTTATGACCATCAATGGTGACGTCCTTGTCTTTCGAACTCCCTGCAATCGATAGCGGTGCAGCAGATGCATCCAAAATACTGGTCGTGTTGTCACTGTAAACACCCGCCACTGTGTAGTATTGGCTTTGATCTTTACCTAATGTGATATTACCCGGCACTAACTGAATACTATCCAGCGTTTTGTTCGTCACGCTCAGCGCAACTTGACTACTTGGCACACCACCAAAGCTTGCCTTGATTTTAGTGTCACCGACCGCTTCACCACGGATATAACCACCCGTCACCAACGCCACGTCTTTGTCTTCAACATCCCAAATCGCATTTGCTGTCACATCAACCGGCACTCCTGGCGCGCTCGTATAATATGCATTAGCAACGGCTGATGTAGATTGGCCCACTGCCAGTGTGCTTTGCGCTAACACCACTTCAACACGTGCCACCGAACCTGATAGCACTGACACGTTCGCCGTATCAAATTTACTGCTATCACTGTTAAGCGTAGCGGTCACTACCGCATCACCCGCACTCGATACCGTCAGCTCACCATTGACTATGGTCGCGGTTGCATCGCCGCTCACAACCCAGCTCAAATCATGCGCGCCTAATTGCGCCGTTTGACCACTCGCATAATGCGCCGTTGCACTGAACACCTGGGTGTCATCCACGTTCATGGTCACCACTTTCGGACTAATGCTGATACGCTCTAACGCCACCACCATCACATTCACGTCCGCAAAGGCTTCCTGGCCACCAAAGCTCGCCTTAATGCGGGCATTCGACACACCCGCTTTACCGATAAGCACATTGCTCACCGTTGAGTCAAAGGCTATCTCACTCGCGCCACCTTCAACCGTCAGTGTCGCTGCATTGCTCACATCGGCTGTGGTGTTATCTGACATCAAGGCCTCAACCTTAATTGCTTTACTGCTGCCAAGCAGGAGGTTAATTGGATCAGGCGAAATACTTAGACTTGAGATACTCGCGCCCGATACCTTCACCGCCACCGACTGGCTGTCAAAATCAACGACTCCATCACCATCTGCATCATAATGAGCAAATAGCGTGGCATCACCTGCATCATTGGCTTTGATATTGGTATCATCCCAGCTTGCTGCATGCGCATTTGTCGTGGTGTAAGTGATATTGCTGGCATCAAGCTCTAACACGCTGCCGTCAGTCATCAAACCGTACACGCGTGTCGCTAGCTCACCACCTTTTACTAGTGTTAGCGTTGCTGGTAACGGTTGGTTCTCACCCGCATTCGATAGGATAATTTGATCTAACGTTGCCGCCGTGGTGTTAATCACCGCCGTCGATGTCACCGACGTGTCCGCCGTTAATGTCGCCTGAATCGTGATTGCCTTACCCGATGCCGTTGCTGTCACCTTATGACCATCAATGGTGACGTCCTTGTCTTTCGAACTCCCTGCAATCGATAGCGGTGCAGCAGATGCATCCAAAATACTGGTCGTGTTGTCACTGTAAACACCCGCCACTGTGTAGTATTGGCTTTGATCTTTACCTAATGTGATATTACCCGGCACTAACTGAATACTATCCAGCGTTTTGTTCGTCACGCTCAGCGCAACTTGACTACTTGGCACACCACCAAAGCTTGCCTTGATTTTAGTGTCACCGACCGCTTCACCACGGATATAACCACCCGTCACCAACGCCACGTCTTTGTCTTCAACATCCCAAATCGCATTTGCTGTCACATCAACCGGCACTCCTGGCGCGCTCGTATAATATGCATTAGCAACGGCTGATGTAGATTGGCCCACTGCAAGTGTGCTTTGCGCTAACACCACTTCAACACGTGCCACCGAACCTGATAGCACTGACACGTTCGCCGTATCAAATTTACTGCTATCACTGTTAAGCGTGGCGGTCACTACCGCATCACCCGCACTCGATACTGTCAGCTCACCATTGACTATGGTCGCGGTTGCATCGCCGCTCACAACCCAGCTCAAATCATGCGCTCCTAATTGCGCCGTTTGACCACTCGCATAATGCGCCGTTGCACTGAACACCTGGGTGTCATCCACGTTCATGGTCACCACTTTCGGACTAATGCTGATACGCTCTAACGCCACCACCATCACATTCACGTCCGCAAAGGCTTCCTGGCCACCAAAGCTCGCCTTAATGCGGGCATTCGACACACCCGCTTTACCGATAAGCACATTGCTCACCGTTGAGTCAAAGGCTATCTCACTCGCGCCACCTTCAACCGTCAGTGTCGCTGCATTGCTCACATCGGCTGTGGTGTTATCTGACATCAAGGCCTCAACCTTAATTGCTTTACTGCTGCCAAGCAGGAGGTTAATTGGATCAGGCGAAATACTTAGACTTGAGATACTCGCGCCCGATACCTTCACCGCCACCGACTGGCTGTCAAAATCAACGACTCCATCACCATCTGCATCATAATGAGCAAATAGCGTGGCATCACCTGCATCATTGGCTTTGATATTGGTATCATCCCAGCTTGCTGCATGCGCATTTGTCGTGGTGTAAGTGATATTGCTGGCATCAAGCTCTAACACGCTGCCGTCAGTCATCAAACCGTACACGCGTGTCGCTAGCTCACCACCTTTTACTAGTGTTAGCGTTGCTGGTAACGGTTGGTTCTCACCCGCATTCGATAGGATAATTTGATCTAACGTTGCCGCCGTGGTGTTAATCACCGCCGTCGCTGTCACCGATGTGTCCGCCGTTAATGTCGCCTGAACCGTGATTGCCTTACCCGATGCCGTCGCCGTCACCTTATGACCATCAATGGTGACGTCCTTGTCTTTCGAACTCCCTGCAATCGATAGCGGTGCAGCAGATGCATCCAAAATACTGGTCGTGTTGTCACTGTAAATCGCTGTCACTGTGTAATATTGACTAAAACCGTTCGCTATTGAGACTTCAGGTGGCGTCAACTGAAGACGTTCGATCTCTCTTTCTAAAATATTTAGCGTAAGGGGTTGAGAGGAGTAACTAGCCCCATTGCGGGTATACTTAGCCGTTAAAACTAAATCGCTTAACGGTGCAAGCGCTTTAATTCGAATATCGTCGCCACTTTGTAGTAACTCGATGAACGCTTGAGGGTCAATAGATTCACCCTGAGGACGAGAAAAAGTGAGCTCGACCTCTGATGAAGGTGCAACCCCTATCGTTCCATCAGAGTAATAGACCTTGACTGTAACATTACGTTCTTCACCAACAAAAAGACTAACCTCAGAGACTTCATCACCAAGCAGTAACTCAACAGCGTCAATCGTTGGGGCTGGATTACCATCAAGAAAGTTGCGATCACTATCACTACAGCCAACTGACGCTATAGCTAACATGAACAGCAATAATAAAGTTTTTAATGAATACGACAATTGATCACACATAAAGTACACCCTTAATCTTTGTGCAATTATTTACAACTAAACAACAATACATAGTCGACACGACGCTCATATGGGGCGACGTTACCTGGTAATAACGTTTGCTCTCTTTGCGCTCCAAGCGCTTTAACCTCTGCAGTTCCTAATTGCCCACCAAGCGCGCCCTTAATATAATCTTTCACTCGCCCAGCTCTTTTATTAGCAAGCCAAGCGTTATAGCCAGCCTCGCCAACGCCATCGGTATAGCCATAGACTTTAGTGCTGTCCAACTTACAATCGTTTTGGATATACTCTCTCGCCTTATTCAATGCAGCCATTGGATAAGTGATATGAAGTTGCGATGAGTTATTATCAAAATACCAGGAACCAAAAATTTCTCGCTGGACACTAGGGAGCGTTTTTTTTTGCTTTACAGCGTTAACGGCATCCACTTTCGATGTATGACGAGAAAGCTTTCGCACCCTTTTCACCTCTTGAGGCTCAGGGTAGATAACAGGCTTTGCGCTGCTAAAATGATCTTTGTTAGGCACCGAACAGCAAATAAATGAAAAGCTGAGCAAATGCGAATCGGCCTGCCCGACATTGTCTTTACCCAAATTCGGAAAATATTGGTACTCTAGACGCCCCGACCAATCCTCCGATATTGAAAACTGATATCCCGCGCCCAAAATAGGTGAAAAGCCAAAATCATAATTGGTTTCTTCTGTCGGAGTCGTCAAATAACCCGCCCAAGGCGATAGCCCGGCTTTTACAAAAAAGCGATCGGAGTCATCATTATTGAAATTAAAGTGGTATAACGCTGATAACTCACCAACAAAAAAACCACCTTTATTTCCATTTAACTCTTGCGCCTCACCCAAAGAGTACAAGCCAGCCTCAAGTGATATATCTTGATTAATGGGGGTATTAAAGAACAAACCATAAGCAAATGTACTAGGCGAAGTCAGATTATTTTCGTAGTGTTGATAAGCAAGCTTCAACCCCACTTCAATATCAGATTCAGAGGCGAAACAACAGGCAGATATCATCCAGCTCAAAGCGATAATGCTCTGAAGTTTAAGAGTATATTTCATAAGAGATACTACCCTAATGGTGAAAGTTTGATGCGATTGCTTTCGAATAGATATCCCTGATAATAGCTATGATCGATATTTAGAGATTTGAGGCTATGTAACTGATTTACCGTCTCAACACGTTCGAAAACGATGAAGTCAAACTTATTTGAAAAATCATTCCAATGTAGATTTTTAGAAAAGCTTTCTAAACAAATTTCATCTTTTGGAACTTGTAATTTCACGGAGTTAAATAACCTAAGTAAATCCCGGCTTCTATAGTCTCCTTGAGCCCAGTCATAATCATCTGCGCATAAATGAACTAAATGCTTTTTTAAAAACAATAATCCTTGTTCATAAACTCGGCATGGTGCGCATAAGTTTCTCTCAGTTATTTCACAGACAAGCTCCATTCCACGAACTTTTAATAATTCAGAAAATTCAACAATCTTCTTAAGTAATTTAGAATCGCAAAGCTCATAGACTTCAAAGTTTACAAATAAACTTTTCCCTTCCATATCATACTTATAAAAACAGGCGCTTTGCTCAATGAAATAGAACAGTCGGTCCATCAATAGGCCAGCATTAAATAGTCTATCTTTAACACTACCGACGTTATCAATTAACACTTCATAACCAACAACACCATCTTGCCCGTAAATTTCTTCCAACTTATAATCGACACTGGCGTTTAGAAGGTCTTGACCAAGGTGGAGTGCCTGGTTAGTAAAAATACCATTCAGGAGCTGACAATTATCAAACTTGCTCATCTTTACCCTCCAATATCATGTAACCTAAGCCTCGTGCAGTTACTACAACCCACGATGTATCTTTTAGGAGTATTCTTAGCTGATTAACAAGAACAGGAAGACTTCCTCCTCCGACTGGGATCCGCCCCCATATTGCGGACTCAAGATCCGCTTTAGAAATAATCTTTCCTGCATGCTCTAATAGAATACATAAAAGTCGTAATACTTTTACGCTACAAATCTGAGCTTCATCAGCTTCAGGTAAATAGAGTTGAACAGATTCGGAAAAGGCCAAACTACCGCTATTATTGAGCTTTACAGAAAATCCTGCTTGCCAAATTTTTCGGGTCGACTTATCACAATTAATACAATGCGGAGAAGAACAGATCGCTACGCAACTAGATTCAATCATTTTTGAAACACCCTTAAATAAAATCCATAAAATCATAATAACTAATTAACAATCCATAAACTTATTTAGAATTATTAAACATTAAAATGCATCAATCATCGCTATACTACATAAGCAATGGTTAAAGATGATTATCAGATGTAATTTTAATTAACACTAAAATGATAAGTACCAATACACTACAGCTATACCTCACAAAGAAACAAAGGTAGCTCACACTCGCCAAAACAAACCTTATCAAGCAAAACAACACGCAACCCCTACCCAATAATTAACAACAATTATAATTAGCAAGCCGTTGCTTGAACTTATTTGCGACCCCATATTTACTTTAGTTTTATATTCACAAAAATGATGCGATTAGGCTTGTTTCAAAGACTGAGTTAACCCATAGAATTGTTTCTTTTATAATCAACATAAATAGGCAATTCTCATATACCTATGCGGTAGGTTGCCTGAAGAAAGAGGAGAGACAGCATGCGGATGTCAAGCATCGGAAGATGAAGTATCTCAACAATGGTACCGACTCCGATCTCGCTCCGATTAAGAAACTGGTTGAGGTTACCGGTGGCTTCAAAAGGCGAAAACGTACTTGGTCAACGTTACAAGGATTTGAGTCGCTGCGAAGCTATGATGAAAGGCTATAACTTACAGCAATTGCCCAAGGGTTTAGTCTTTCACTCAGATAGAGGCTCGCAATATACCAGCTAGCACTATCGTAAATTACTCACCAATTATTGTATCAGAGCTAGTATGGGAGACGTGGGTGCTTGTCGGTATAATGCCGTTGTTGAGCGGTTCTTCGGTAGCTTGAAGGGTGACTGGTTGTAGAAAGCACCACAACCAACTCGTGAGCAAATGAGAAACGATGTAAACGCGTATATGCGTTATTACAACTTAGACAGGCTTCATACAGCTAATGATGACCTGTCGCCAATTGAGCATGAACTAAATTCCCTAATAACAGTGTCTTGAATTAGTTGCGCGGAACAGTAAAGAAGTGATTGAGGTACTGAGCCTGCATATGAATAGCTTAACGGATAATGCCACTTATTTGGGTGATATCATGATTGGTGGCGCCACAATTGAACCTTTTGAGACCTGTACTTATGAAGTTGAGAGTGTCAATGGATATGAAGGTGTGCTTGTACTGGATGATGAGCAGGTAATTAGCATTAACAAAGGAAAAGGTGATATTCACATCGAAGAGACCGGTAGTGGTTCACTTGGCTTCTTATCACTGCTAGGCTTATTGGGGTTATCGCTAGCACTCAGAAACTCACTGATTAAGTAACGATTTTAAGCGCTCCCTGACCGCGCTTTGGCCTGCTGATGCGTGTTGTTGGCTTTTTTATTCAGCTGAGTAATTAGATTAGTTAATCCCAAATAATCATCCATAACTGGAGAAGCTCTCAGCAAAAGATGTAGATTGTGCTTGTTGTTTTCACTGTCTTGACTCCACTTAACTGTAAAGTAGCTTCATGCGCAGGGATAGTGAAAACAACAAACCTCAATATGTGACAACAACGTCACTACTTTAGCTTGATGGACATAGACGCTCGTCGACACTAAGGTGTGTTAGGCAAGCTCCTTCACCTGCTAGTTTCTAACTAGCAGGTCTTTTTACCTTTTTAGGGGTAAATTAAAACCAAACAACCACTCTTAAGCCCGCGTAAACTCGAGTCACAATAAGCTCTCTCTTGAGTTGTTATCATTTGCCTTTTTATAGCTGAAGCCCCCTCCTTCTCAACACAATCACTAGGCAAATTTTATAAACACTCTTTTACGAATTTGATAAAGATGTAGAAAACCTGCTTTGCTGGTCCAGCCTTAAGTTATGAGTTAATACCGATTTACATGCATTCAAGATTGCTTAATAAATTATTATGAATAATAAATCTTCTTTCTTTGTTGTCACCGTTATGTTGGTAGCGGATATCACACTTATCCAACTAATAATGAAAGCAACAATTAAGGGAAGATAATGATTCAAACTAAATTAGCGAAGTCAATCGCATTGGCGTGTTGTGGCGTATTTTTTACGTCTTATGCTTACTCCAGTGAAGACACAATAGGGACATCGATCGAGCGAATTGAGGTGACAGGTTCAAAAATAAAAAGAATTGGCGAGTTGTCTCCAACACCAGTTACTGTGATATCAGGTGCTGACATGGCACAAATGGGAATAACAAATGTCGCTGACTTGTTAAATAAATTACCTTCATCAACAGTGGGAATTTCTCCTGAAACCTCAAACGGATTTGTATTTGCAGCCGGACTAAACCAAACCAATTTGAGAGGGTTGGGTTCAGATCGTACGTTAGTGCTTGTTAATGGGCGGCGTTTTGTTGCTGGCTCAAATGGTGATTCCGCTGTCGATTTAAATACAATACCAACAGCAATGATCCAACGAATTGAAGTTATAACTGGAGGCGCATCTGCAGTTTACGGCTCAGATGCAATCGCGGGTGTTGTCAATATTATTACTCGCACAAATGTGGATGGTATTGAATTAGATGCAACCTATACTCAGCCACAGCAATCAGGAGGTGAGGAAACTCAATTCTCTTTAACTGCTGGAGGTGATTTTCTAGATGGTCAGCTAACTGCTGTATTCAATGCCACATTTGCTCAGCAAACACAGCTAACTAACTCTGGAAGAAGTTTTTTATCTAACCCTGTAGGCAGTATCTATAACCCAGACTACGACTCAAGCGATCCTAATAGTCCTGCAAAAGTACCATATGAAGGTAGAAAGCCACTATCATGGATTAACGAGGCTGGTACATTTTCGACTAATTCAGGGCAGTATACTTTTGATAGTAATGGTGAGTTAAAGTTATTTGATTACGGCGAAGGCCTAATACCTGGGCCGGGTAATAATTCTAACTACTGTGGCCCCAGCTGTGAAGGGTATGATCCTATCAACTACGGCTTAGTTAGAACGCCGCTCGATAGAAAAGTATTCACTTTGAATACAAGCTACGATATTAATGATGATCATACAGTATTTTCTGAAATAACGTATGTTGATTATCAAACTAATGGAGAGAGCTCTCCTGTATTCCATAGCTCTAATGCAATGTCTATTGATAATGCTTTTTTACCGGAAGATGCTAAAGACGTGTTAATCCAAGATGGATTAGATAGTTTTAATCTAGCGAGAATGGACACTGAGTTTGGCAATAGGTTATATGAGCAAAACCGTAAAACATTTCGTTTTTTGGTCGGACTTGAAGGTGCGTTGACAGATAATTGGGACTACTCAATTCATGCGCAACGTGGTCAGCTAGATGAAACAACGATATGGCGTGGCGAAATATGGTCAGAACGCTACGATCAAGCAAAGGATGCCGTATGGCTAAATGGTGAAATAGCTTGTAGGAGTGCAACAGCAAGAGCAGCTGGTTGCGTTCCATTGAACTTATTTGGTGTAGATCAAGCAAGCCAAGAAGCAATTGACTGGGTAGGAACCCAAGCTGGTCAGACGGCAACGACAACTCAAACTTCGTTTGGAGCAGTATTGAGTGGTGCATTATGGGAGTTACCTGCTGGCTTTGTGTCAACAGCCTTTTCTTTGGATTATAGAAAAGAACAGTCTGAAACTAACCCTGATCAAGCATTGGTCGATGGAACTATTTTTGGCAATACCTCATTACCGATGTCAGGCGAATATGATGTCACTGAAATAGCTGCTGAAGTTAGTATTCCGATCCTAGAAGAACAATTCCTTGTAGATAGCTTAACTCTTGATTTAGCTTATCGCTGGATGGACTATAGTACTACGGGGCCAATGATGCATGGAAAGTCGGGTTAAACTGGTCTCCTACATCAGATCTGAAAGTGAGAGCTACACGTTCAAAGTCTGTTAGAGCGCCAAACATTGGTGAACTATTTGACCCTGGAGGGCAAACATTCACATCAATAACAGATGTTTGTGACTCAATCAATATTAACTTAGGTAGCAGCGCTCACAGAGCGGCTAATTGTAGGGCTGCTGGTTTATCAGAAGGATGGAACCCTACAGATGATTGGTATCAAGGGACGCGTCCAGGCATGATTACAGGCAATCCTGACTTAAAAGAAGAAACGTCAAATGACTATACAATAGGTTTAGTTTATACCCCTGATTACATTGAAGGATTCTCATTTACTTTGGATTATTGGGCATTTGCTATCGACGATGCAATTTCTTATATAGCAGTCAATACAGCCGTGAAATATTGTTACGATTCAGAATCCTTGAGCAACATTTATTGCGACCTCTTTACCCGAGACGACAACACGGGGAATATCATTGATTATGTTAATAAGCCTGTTAACTCTGCATCATATAATGTGAAAGGATTAGATATCGAATCTCGGTATTTCTATGAAACATCTGCACATGGTGATTTTAACTTTCGAGTTATAGCAACATACTTGGAGCAATGGGAGTACAACCCAACAGGGTTTGCCAGTGATTTACAAAAAGATGTGGGGGAGTATACAGATCCTCGTTGGAAAGCCATGTTCAGTTTGGGCTGGACCTATGATGATTTGACCCTTGAAGCTCGTGCAAACTACCGTCATTCAGCTGTTGCTAGCAATGATTGGGTGCCAAGTGACAATAATTATAATGATATTCCGTCACATACCACTTGGGACTTTACGGGCAGTTATGTACTAACTGATGACTTAGATTTGCGTTTTGGTATAAAGAACGCCTTTGATCTTGAGCCACCACGTAACCCATACGTTTACGATGGTGATGGCTATTATGATACTCAAGGGCGCGCATTTTTCTTAGGAGCTAACTACAGATTATAAGCACGATCTAACCTCCTATCATTACCTATAGTGGTAGGAGGTTGGTCATTCAGTGTTAATCCTGGATATTCAGGCAACTCTTTTATTCAGCGGGGTTAATTATGCTAGTTAATAAAAAATAATCTCTTATAACTGGACGATTGCTCTACAAAAAACTAATTTGGTCTTGAGGTTGCTGCTGTGCATCACCCTAAGTAACGATGGAACTGTCATGTCGCTCATGTTGTTCATATTACTATTTTGTGCAGTAGCGCTCTCATCATAGTAAAAGGCGCCATTTAATCCCTACCTAATGCGCCAATAGCTCGTCCTTGCCGGTAGTCGACATTGTTACCGGCTTTTACTTCCTATCAGTATTAAACCTTTTGGGCCTACGGCCTGTGAAACCCATTTATCATAGTTAATCTTTTATAATTAGTAGCATTGTGAGTAAAGGGGAGATTGATTTCGTTACTCTCACTGAGTTTACACCACTTATCTCTTAGGTTGCTTCACAGCTTGGACTGTGAGAGTGACAAGGTTTATCTATACAATATACCTTGATAAACATAGACGCTTGTCTACATAAACCGTCTAGGTAAGGTCTTTCACCCGCTAGCTTCTGGTTAGCGGGTCTTTTTTGGACAAAAGCTTTTTTAATTAATTCGACATACGTGATGCGTTATACCAAATAATCAAACTTAACCCCCACTAAAGCGTTTGTTGCGATAAGATATTAATTGAGCCGTTATCACGCTAGCCTGTTATTATTGCAGTTGAAACACCCTTCTCAACACAATCGCTTGGCAAGTTTTGGTAGCGGCTTTTTTAGTTGTGCACCTGCTTTTGTCAAACTCGGCCTTACCCTAAACATTTCACCTGATTAGCCAATATGTGAGTATCACGAGATATTTCTGATGAGCACCCTGTTACGTTAGTGCTATCACGATTAAGTGATACGGTTTTCAGATAGGTGTGAGGGTGGGATGAAACACCTACGCTCATACCTCAACCTTACAAGAGTGCATTGTTATGAAAATTCAAATTATTGTCGCGTTATTGTGTTTTGCTGTATTTGGTGCTTTATTGCCTGGCTCCCACTATGTCTATGCCACCTACTGTGACACGATGGCAGGTTTTTATCTATCATTCGTGGTGGTAATGATTATGTGGATAAGCTTATTTGCAGGGTTTGCAAGTTTGTTTTTCCACAAATTAAAGGCCTTATACCAATCTGTGATTGATTACCAAGCAATGTGAACCACAAGCGACCTCAGAAAGCCATTGTGGCCAGCAGGCCGTACATACTATTAGTCATGATTAATTAAGCTAATTAAAGAATAATAACCTTCAATAATTAGCCATTTAAAGGCTGAGAAGGTAAGTTATTATTGAGCTTGTTACTGGGGTCATCTTTGTTGTCGAACAAGGTGTCGAACCTCTCATTCCGTCCACCTTATTCGCTTCATGGTAGCAGCTCACCAAAAATCATCATCAAAATAATAAGGCGCAACTCAATCCCTATTGATGTGTCATTAGTTACGTTCCTTACCGGTAATCTACCCAATTACCGGTTTTTTTATCCGCTCTAACATCAACACCTCATTCAAAATGAGCAAAACAAGCCCAAATTATCATAGTTAATTTTTTATAATTAATAGCTGGGGCCGAAAAGGTGTAAATTACACCCGTTGCTTTCACTATCTTGAAGACCTCCTTCCTTCGGTACCTTCAAACGCAGAGATAGTGAAAGCGACAAGACCCATCTGCATGATGGCGAAGCAAAACCTCAACGATATGGGCATACACACAGGCCAATACTTAGGTGTGATAAATTTGCCCACCTGCTCGCCCCTGGCGAGCAGGTCTTTTTTACCTCTTACCTGGCAAACGTTTCCGCAGCGAACACAGTCGTCAAATTGGCCGAAATCCCAATCCAGCCAAGGCATATTAAAACTAAATAATCATGTTTTACCCAACTTAAGCTTTTGGGACGATAAACTACAAACACACTATCTACCACTTAGCTAACTGAACCGAACGACAAGGACTCCCTCCCAGCTTGATTATCCAACTTATTAGCGCGATACAAGTTTATTTTCCATAATTTCAAGGAGCTATACCAATCAGTAGTTGATTGCCAGGTAGCATAACGTCCGACTATAATAGAAAACATCACATTTTAAACAGTCAGCAATTAGACCAATTAAACAAGAATAACCACCAATAATTAGTCAATTACAAGCTGAATAGGTAGATTACCAATGGGCTTGCTACAGGGTGCTAAACTAGTGTAGAACCTTTCATTCCGTCCTCTATGTTCGCTTACTGTTGCAGCCCATCAATCATCACTATAATAAGACATTATTCAACCCTAATTGATGTGTCATTAGTTACGTTCCTCACCGGTAATCTACCCAAATAAACTGGAGTTTTATGATTTTTTTGCGCCCAACTAAAGAACAAGAACTGAAGTTGCTTACCTCATTCGAGCAAGAAGACTGTATAAAGAACTTTATAACACCTAACTCCCACATCGAGCATATAGATTTTTTTAGGAATGCAAACAACTTATACTTGTCTATTATTTTTCAAAATAAGGTTGTTGGCTTTTTCATTCTTAATCAACAAGGCTGTTCAACTGAACTACGAAGATTTATCGTTACCACCAGGTATCAAGGGATAGGGATCGGGCGCATGGCTATGGAAAGGTTACACGAATATTGCACGAACGAGCTTAAAGCAGCAAAAGTTTGGTTAGACGTTTTTGAGTTTAATGAAAAGGCAAAATACCTATACTCTCAATTAGGCTATCGTTATTTTGGTCAAGATTACCTAAATAAAAAATTGCTACTATTATTAGAAAAACATTTAGTTTAAGTCAGCTAGCTAGAGTGTAGTACCGGATAGACTATCAATTTATAACGTTTTTTTATAGTAAAAGAGCTCAATTAATGTTTTTCAATATACAATATAGTAACTAAGTTAACTCACATTTATTCCCAAGCTTTTGAAAAAGTATGGTCTTTAAAGGCCTCTGCCAACCCAGTTGTTTGCTGCATTCTTAGCACCTCATCTTTATCCATACCCAGTTCACTGGCAATATCTTCATCTAACCAGTTCATAGCTTTAAGCTTTACGATCAAATTAGCTGTCAAATCTACTTGGTGAACTCCTCTTGCAACATTATGCCTGACAGAAGAAGCCATTCGTTGATCTAAGGTGCTGTCTAGAATACTTACTGGGATCAGTCCGTTAAGGCTTTCGTTAATAATCGAATCGCTCTTTATCAACTTTGACCGATGATAACCATCTACAATATAGTAATTTTGGCTTTCTGCATCATGACCACCAACAACTACTGGCATAGTTAGTCCATCAGTTTTAATAGATTTAGATAATAATCGGTACTCTGGAGATGCCACTTTATTAGGATTATAATCATTATCAATAACTCGTTCTTGCGGCACAAGTTTAACATTTAAAACTGGATGCGAGATTTGGATGAGTTCATACGCAGCATCAGATAGAAGGTTATAGATAAAGCATCGCTCATGTAAGGTGAGTGCCCCTTGGTGTTGCTTCAAACAGTCAATGAGTTCAGCCAATTTTTTATACATTTACCTTCCCTTTAAATACTCTTGATAAACGGCTATATAATGATTAGTAAGCTTTTTAGTCTGAGAAAATGAAAGCCCTCTGCACCAATAATCATTTTTAATTAGTGTCTTACAGATCCTTCGCCAACTAGGGACCTTTTTTTTACTCTCAAGCTTTCTGTCTGCAGAATCAGGAATCATTGATACCCCAAAACGTTTTCCATTATTCTTCCACCAAATCAAAAATTGAAATATCCGACTTCGATAATGTGCAGACAGATGAGGTGGCATACTATCAAGCAAAAACTTACTGTATGCCTTATAACTGTAACCAGCGGGAAGTTTAAAGTTGTAGTAGCCTAATATATGCCCCTGTTTTTTTGAGTACCTTGCACCAAAGTTACAACCTTCGACTCTGACAACCAGTCTCTCCCATGTTTGTGGCTCAAGAATATGATACAACCACAGCCCTTTTTTTTGGTCATCACCGTAGGGTTGGCAAAGTCGTTGCTGATGTAAGCTGACTCCTGCCTTATGCATCAAATCATAAACATGATTGTACGACCAACCAAATTTACCATAAGCAGCCCAAACATCCTCTACTTTCCAATCATAAATTGGGTAGGCTAAATAGAGGCTCTGAGTTACTTTTGTTGTCCATTGAAAGTGAGCGAGTTTTCCCTTATTACGGTTTTTAATTGTTCGATATCTATTTAAAGATTCATCACTTCTTATCCCTACCAAAGCAGCCATTGTTTGCTGAGTTTGCTCAGCCAACCACAACCCGTATTCCTTTACAAATTCTTCGAACTCCATTGCGTAATAATAAAAGGGGAAAAAATCCAAGGCTGTCACGATATGACATTGAGGATTGTCTATAACCGGTAATGCTCTGACCCAAACGTCTTCTCTTTCTGGATCCCAACATACCCATTTAGGTTGGTATTGTGAGGAGGCGTTACGAAGACTTAAAGGTAAACAAACCCAATGCATAACAACATCGCGGCTTTCAGCAAACGTTTTGATAAAGTCATGCGTGTGTTGATACTGTGCTTCCATGTCAACATAAAGAACATGTATTGGTAAGCACTGTCGTTTTCTTGCCTCCTCAATCACCAAATGAAGTAGCACACCCGAGTCTTTACCTCCAGAAAATGCAACATAAACAGAATCTAATGTGTCAAATAATTCGTTTATTCGTGCTCTAGCTTGGGTATTAACATCATTGTTTAAGAATACTTTCCCTTTCATTACCTACCTTAGTGTTTTGTTGTATTTCACGATCCGGTTTTAAGAGCACATAAGCTCACATTCCAACATTGTCGCAATGGCTTCACACACCGAGTTTGTATAAATGAGGATATTGACGGCACTAAAAATATGATAACCCACATCGACAACACGACCTTATTAAATACCATTAAATAGGATTAGAACCTAAGAGGGGGGAGAGACAGAAAACTAATTCATATTGTTATATATAAGTAATCTAACAAAAAATTAGACCAAAACTTCAGCATAAACTAATAGAAATGTAAGCGTAGAAATCATACTAATCTCCTATAATCACTTCAAACTAGTCGGTCTGATTTAAGATAAAACAATTTAGGATGCTTGGTGCCAATTATCCTTGGGAAAAGCTCAGAATGTTAATATAAAACTTAATCTAAAAGTGAACCTCAATGGCATTACTTTACACTCAAAATGTCATTAAGATTCATAGGTTTTGTATGTTGTGTTCCTGTTGCAGCTTGGTCTAGGGTTTTCATATCCGAATTCGAGCATAAAGTGGTTTCAATCTCTATTAACTTCAGTTGCTCAAAAGGTAACTCAAACACATTTACGCCTTCTGAAACCAAAGAAGTATAAGCAGCACTAAGATGTGCTAACGACACGGTGTTGTTCTTCTCCTGCAATGCTAAAATGAGTGCTTCTTGTAGCAACGTCTTAATGTAACGATTTTCCCCACGGGTTGCGGCAAACAAAGGAATAGCAAACGGAGGTGAAGCTAAGTCTGGTGGAAACTCAACGGGCATACGACTTGCTAACCCTTTTAGATATGACAAGTAATAGCGCCTTTCATTAATGTCTTTGAAACAAAAGTGCTTCAACCTTCGCCTACGAATAAGCCTAGAAGCCCATTGCGGATCCTCGCAAATTTGGGCAGCCAAAGGCGTACCTACAAAAGCTATTGGAACCTGGGCCTCCTCGCTTATGTATTTGAGCAAGTTGCCAATAGCTTGACGTTCTTGTTCACTTTTATATTCAAGAATTTTTTGAAACTCATTAATGATAATCAGCTCAGTCTTTGTGAGCTTTAAAGCATCAACTAATTTCTGTTCTAAATTTGGGCCAAAACCCAAGCGTCGATATTGACTCGCCCCAAAAAGATCTAGATCATAAAGCATCTGAACCAAGGTATTATCTAAGTCCCGCTTCGCTGATATACGCGTTACTAAAACAGGTCTTTGCGTGCTGGTAAACTCCTGAGCAAACGACTTTGCTTTATAATGGTCAATCAGTGCACTTTTTCCGGTCCCCGCCCTCCCGTGATTAAAATAGATTGCTGATCTTTTGAGAGTAGACGCCGAATGCGTAAGTTATCCAGATCATCAATTATCGTTTTGACATATGGGTGTTCTACATAGCACAAAGAAAACTGCTTCACTGTAGCTAGTATATCCATGTCTAAAACCCCTCAATGTCATCACTGTCCCAATCAATGCTACCTACTTTATTAATTTCTGCCCCTCTTCAAGTGCGAACCCTTTTGAAGTATTCGCAGTTAACACGCCATTCTCAACGTTACTACCGATACCTTTATACTTTGCTAACTTCTTCATCCCACTTTGCTTTTGTTTTTTGTTCATTAACGCTTGCTCAACCATTTGCTCAATCTCTAGCCGACTCTGAGCAAGCGAACTCGAATTCTGAGAATCGGTAACTTTTCGTCGTCGGTTTTTTATATTTACTTTGTGCTGAGTTAGTGTAAGTGCATTGGTATAACCGTCGGGATCTTTAGCCGGAACTTTGAGATAACGCTCATGGTGTTCTAGATACACATAGATGTGACTTAAATCGTGAGGATTAATTTTAATTTGAGCTTTCAAACTACGCCTAGAGGCTACTGGGGTGTATTTCCTATACTCTACCAACTCTGGTGTGTCGTACAGTAAATGTAAAAACTGGATGCCATCTTTTGAAATAGAGCGTGTATCTAAAACTCCTAGTTTTACACGCAAAAGTTCATTATTTTCACCAGTATATTCAATCGGTGGATAAACAGACACGCCTTCATACCACTTTGCAATTGGTACTCGTGTTTTTCGCTCGTCAGCTTTTTGGTTATAAACCTCAATAACCCATTTATGTAATAGTTCATTAAATAAACTGAAGCTAATGGCTGCTTCTCTATCTGGTTGATAATCACCTTTTTCATCAATATTTCTAAAGTTTTTCCCAGGTAGAGAATCTAAAAACTCCGAATTCAATGTTCTAAAGAACCGCTCAACTTTCGGCTTTTTCCAAGGTTTGCCAACAGGATTGTAACTCGTGTTAATACCTAATTCCCTACAAGCAGACTCTAATGAATCTCCCCAAAACTCAACGCCATTGTCAACAACCAATAGCTCAATTTTTCCATGGCAAGGCCAGTCTGCTTTGATGCTTGAAAAGCTAGAGATTACATCTTCTTTACTTAGCATCGCATTAACTAATGCAGCTCGAACAGATAAATAACTAGGCTCATTAAAACTGACATAAAATCCCACTACACAACTACTATAGCAATCCACAAGCGCCGTAATGGTTGGTCGACCAATCACAGTCAGGTTATCTTCCATCAATACAGTAAAATCGAGCACAGTGTGATCAATCTCTACTCGTTCCATCACACAAGTAGGCTCTGCATATTTATCACCTAGCTTATACTTTTTTTGTACATAACTCCGACCAAAGCGTGCCAATTCGACTTCATAGGGCTTAAACGTTTGATACGTGCATTAAAGCCCGTATAGGAGAGAGGGACTATTGCTCCTGATACCAAACGCATGTTTTCGAGCTGAATTAGATCGCAATAGTAACGGTAGGCAGTCGCGACACTTGGACGTTCTTTACGTAAATATTTATCTTCCAGGGCTTTATTAAAGTAAAAATCACCACTGTTATTTTTAAGAGTTCTATTACCTTTTTTGGCTAAGGAAGGAATAAGCGCTGTTATACAAAAATTAGATTTTCGATATTTACTATACCAAGAGGCTATTGCGCGCCACTTTGGTTTAGGGGAGTTATCATAAGGGGTTAACAGTGCTAGCAGTGGCTCGATGTTCTTTTGTGTCCACCCACCATCTATGCGTTTTTGAATGAATCTAACATAATACAAGCGCTTTTTAGTCTCATATTGAATTGCTTCACTATGCATCTCAAGAGATTTACTAGCATGAATAGCGGTTTTAACATTATGATTTGCATCAAGTGATTCTGCACCTAGTTCATCAACTTCATCCTTAAATAGATCAACACTTTTATTCATAAGCGATAAAAAGCTCTGTACCTAAACCAAAAGGAATAGCGTCTAAATCAAACTGTATTAAACCTTGTGAAGCACCAATTAAAACTAGTTTATTAAGTCGTCCGCAGGTTAACTTTGATTGCTCAAGTAAATCACGTACTGTCACGACACCAAACTCACGAATCAAGGACAATAGCCATTCAATTTGAGTATTGCACTTTGAATCTCCTGAATAACGATGTAACAACTTCAGGTTATTGAGGCGTGGTTCTTTATGAAGTTGTCGCTCAGTGAGCAACCTAAGCTCCATACCGAGTTCACTACACGATCGCTGCTTGCGCTTAAATCTATGCATAACCTCTGGGACACTAGCCTCGTTTGAGTACTTTATTTCATAGTAGATTTGCCTACCAAGAGTGCTTGATACTAAAAAATCAGGAGTATAAGGAAAGGACTTGCCATAATACTGGTAATGAAAACCAACAGGTTGTGCTTCAAAAAACTCTATCGACTTGCTAAATTCAAAATGAAAACAAGCATTAAACTCTAATGTAGACTCTAACGTTAATGTTGCGCGGTTCTTTATGCTAGCGAACTTATAAAGGTTCTTCACACGAGAGTGCTTTATGCTTCTTTGATACATAGAAAACAGTCAAATGTTGTAAAATAACGATCAAATAGTATACTATGTACGCTTATGGTTTAAATTATGCACACTTATTTGTCACTATGTACGCTTATGTGTAATTTATGCAGACTTATGCTTGCAACAACAATTAACAAAAGACTACACATCTACATGTGATTTAAGCAGCTGCAGCACGAAGTCTAGCGTCTTGCGGCAGTTTGGTTGATCCGCCAACATAATCTTGTCGCGGTTATACATGGGTAACACCTCAAGCCAACGCTGACTGACCCAAGACGCATCTTCTAAATGAATTGAGGAGTATAAATCTAGCAGCTCAGGGTTCACTTGGTAGAACTGTTCCAGCGCTGCGCTGATGATTTCAAACTCGCCGCTAATGGGTTCTTGTCGCCAGTTAGGGCATGCCAAAGTACGCGCTGTATAAGTGCCATTTCTATGCTGACCAACCGATAAGATTTTAATGCGCTGATGCCCTTCGAGTACAACACAAAGCGAGCCAGATTCAGTCTGATTGAAGTCAATGATCCGACATTCAGTAGCCGTGATATAACAAGGAAGATCTGCATTCTTACGTTCTGCACCAAACGCTAGCGGAAAGTGCCCTTTCAACACACGAGCGATTTGCTTAAGTTCTCCGGGAGAGACAATTTCAATCTCTAACCGTCCGCTAGGCAGCAGAACAGCGTCTTGAACAATTAGTGCCATTTCTTGAGATTGCATGGGAACCTCCTTACCAACATCAACTTACAATACGCTTCAAATACCTTAAAAGGTGCAGATGCAGGCAAATTATTGGTAACTCATTGGGCTAGCGATTTATGTCATTTACATTAGCCAGCATATTGATAAGTGTAGCAGCGAGAGCCAATTCAACAACAATCTCAACTACGATCAGTGACAACTCAATGTTCAAGTGTCAGCTAACTAATTGTCTTAATTCCCTACCATCGCAACACTTACCTGCTATTGAATTAGACCGGAAAAAACACCCAAAAGTTGCACGCGAGTTCTACCTCCACATTTAGGGCACTGTCAGCGATAGGCAGCCTGCTGCAAACAGTCAGTGGTAAACCGCTAGCCCTAAACAGTCAGATTAGAGGATGCCAAAGAACCGCAAGAAGAACATAAGGGGGCACTAATTGAAATAAGATTTGCAGGGAGCTAGCCCAAAACAGTTCAAGAATATCTATTACAAAGCTTCAAAACGATCGTACTCGATCTGCTGTTTATCCAAAAGTTTGATCGCAAGCTTAAGTTGATCTGTAGCTAGCCTGACACAATAGCCGCAATCTGAAGATAAATGCCGCGGCACCGGGATAACCTTGCACTCAATTTGGTTGCGAGCTAATAGCTTTGATGTCCAAATCGCATAGTTATTTGAAAAGAACAGCGCCACACTGTAGCGACTAGCAGGCTCAACACTGCTATCACTAATTACTTGTTGCGTGCTTGCTGCAGTCATTCGCGCTCTCCTTCATTGCTGCTATCTCGTTAAGTGCAACAACTAAACTTTCAACATCTTCGGTGGTGGAATACATACTAAATGAAACCCGCACCGTCCCTTGTGGATACGTCCCTAATGCTTGATGTGCTAGCGGTGCGCAGTGCAGGCCAATACGCGTATCAATTTGATAGTTCTCAGCCAGCAAATAACCGACTTCTGATGAGCTAATACCGCGCAAATTAAACGAAATTGTGCCAGTGGCTACTTGGCTAGCGGCAAGGTAGGTCTCAATAACATCGTACTGGGCTGCCAGTTGATAAAAATGCTCAACCAGAGCCTGTTTGTGCTTTGCTATGTTAACTATGCCTCGCTCTGATAATTCACCAAGCGCCGCATTCAATCCAGCAATTGCAGGCATATTGTGAGTACCGCTTTCATACTTATCGGGTAGAAAATCAGGCTGTAGAACCTTGTCCGATAAACTGCCGGTACCGCCAAACTTTAATGGCCGCATTTGCGATATATCAAACTCATCGTTAATAACCAACGCGCCTAATCCCATTGGCCCATACAGGCCTTTATGGGCAGGAAAGGCAATCAAATCAATGCCTGTTGCAGATATATCGATAGGCACAGTGCCGACTGACTGCGAAGCATCGCATATCGATAGTAAGTTATGTTTACTGGCAAATTGGGCAAAAGTTAGCAATGGCAGAAGATTACCAAACACGTTAGAGCTGTGATTAAACACCACAGCTCTGGTGTTTGGCTTAAGGCAAGCTTCAAGTGAAGCTAGGTTATAGTCAAACACTTTACCCGCAGCCGTTTTAACGGCCTTAGCAATGGTTAACTCAATAACCCCTTGTTGTTGCAACGCTTTCAAAGGGCGAATGGTACTATTGTGCTCAAACTCAGTGGTAATTACATGGTCGCCCTGTTTGAGCGTTCCTAATATGGCTTGATTAAGCGCCTCAGTAGCTGAGCCCGTGAAAATTACCCTCATGGGGTTATTTACCCCAAGCAAACTGGCTAGTTTTTCACGGGCATCAAACAATACAGACCCCGCAGCAATTGCCCCATCATGAGCTGCGCGCCCAGAGCTACAGCCGACTTGAGTCATAAACTCAGTCACTGCCGTAACAACACTTTCCGGTTTTGGGAAAGTGGTTGCGGCATTATCAAGGTATATCCGTTTATGGCTCATGACGTCACTTCTCGACTATTACTAACTTATATTGCTAACTTAGCTTTGATTACTGAACTTTGATTACTGAACATGGATGATGATGTCATCGCCCTCATTCTCGATGCTTGGCACAATATTGTGCTTGTCTTTCAGCATCCGAGTGATCCGCTCAAGTGCGACTGGGTTATCCACCAGCACTTTAAAATCTTGAGCAACTTCCAAAGCCTGCATGGTCAGCACCACAGGTGTTGGGCAGCTTAGCCCTCTAGCATCAACTGTTTTCATATTAATCCCCCTAATCGAACTTGAACTTAGTACGCATAGCAAAGCCAATTGCCAACACAAATACCAAACCTATTACCACAGCATACGGCGCGTACGGGGTAATGCCCTTAGGCGAGCTTGCCAGCATAAAGTTGTGAGCAACACCTGCGCCCATGATCATGCCCATTACAAATACCGCAGCGTCACTGTCACCTTCACCAGCCAATATGAGCTGACGACCAGGGCAACCACCAGCCATAACGAACGCCGCGCCAGCTAAAATCATCCCAAGGAAGTTCCACAAACTATTGGTATGGGCGATGGGCTGACCGTCAAAGCCCGGATTGAATTGACCCAATGCAAAGTTAGCGATAAAGGCAAAAATCAGCAGTGACACAACACCAGAGATTAAGTGAAAATCACGGGCAACAAACACGTCACGAATAGCACCCATAGTGCAAAAACGGCTACGCTGGGCGAGGCCACCAATCAGCAAACCTGCGCCGATACTGAGCCACATCGGGGCGTGCATAGCACCTGGGCCTTTAACGCTTTCAAAAATTGCATTGGCGCCAAACTTAGGGGTGAAGATGGCAAGCAACAGCAAAGCAAACATAAATGCTGGAAACACCCAACCACTGGCTTTATGCCCTTTATGAGCGCGCCCGAGCGAAAAACCATTTTTAATAAACTGACCACCAATCATGGTGCCGACGACTAACCCCAGAAAGCCGAAAATCGCGTTGCCGTCACCACCCGCTAGACGCAATAAAGTGCGCCAAGGGCAACCTAAAAACACTAACGCGCCAATCATGGCGAACATGCCTAAAAAGAAGCGAATAGTCGGCGCACTACCACCACGAGGTGAAAACTCTTTCGCCATGAGGGCAGCGACCATAGAGCCTAAAACAAAGCCCATAATTTCAGGACGTAAATACTGCACCACTGCTGCGCGGTGAAAACCTAATGCACCAGCGATATCACGTTCAAAACACGCCACACAAACGCCCATGTTTGGTGGATTACCCATAAATTGCAAAAAGGCTGCAATCAAGCCGATAACAGCGCCCACGAGGACGATACCCTTTTTAGAAGCAAAAAAGCCCATAGCTACTCCTTAAGCTGTTAGTAATACCAATTGGTATAAATAAGTGAGCAGAGATTACGCAGGAAAAACTGTTTATAACAAGGCAGGAATTGCAGCTAGCTAGTTGTTCTACCTACAAAATTTATAACGCCGTTATAGACGGTTTTAACCAGTAAGAATGATCACATACTTGTGCTGATTGGTATTCAAATACTGAACTGAATTGAATAAAAGCCTGCCGAGATCGCACACGAGACCCGTGAGCTAAATCTGGCACTATGTGCAGTAAACTTGATTATTTCCCTATGCTATGAGGAAGGGTAGAAACTGAACGCTCAGTAGACCTACTGAGGGGAATAACAGACAGTGCATCTGTTACCTGTGGCTAAATCATTGAATATAAAAAGACAAAAGTGTGTGAGCTATTTCAAACTCTATTTGGTTCAGCAATTGGTGATATTTCAGGCTGTGACTCAGTTCAATAAAATTGGTGAGATATTAAGCAACCACAAAATTATAGGTTACTTAATAAGTAAATACATCTGCACAGTTACATGGAGTGGCTAAGCAACAGCCAACTCCGTTGTGTTCTTAAAAATAATGTTTGCTATTAGGTGAGGAATAATTTTTCTGCTCTAAACACCCTGAATGCGCGACAATATCCGCCCTGATGCAATTAGCTCTTTAAGCTCATCCACTATTTGCTGACTTGCCTCAACGCTCTCTAGCCAGAACTTGATCCGCGTTTGCGTATCCAGTTTTGAGAAATCATCTCTATCAGGAATTTTCCTCTCTGATAACTTGCTCACGAACTCATCGGTCGGCGCCAGTATCACCGCATTATGCAGATTGGCTTTTGCTTTACGCCACTTTAGCGATTTATCAAACCAGCCGGGGCTGATTGATGGGAAGAAATGCGGGAATAAACTTAAACCGGTTGAAGTCGGCATTGGCATATCAAAGTGATAATCGGTAATGCCGCCATCATAGTATTTACCTTTGGGCAGCCCAGGAATGTCATCCACCGAGTTAAGCACCAACGGGATTGAGCCAGTAGCAGTGAGCACCTGCTTTAGATTCTCAGGAGCGAACTTAGCTTGCTGAGTAGGTAAATCGGTCAAACGCCCAAACGGTGAGGCATGGTCTTGATGACTGACAACCACGCGCTGATAGTGCATGTCTAAACTGCTGCGACTAATAGCGTTAGTTAGCGCAGTTAAACCTAAACCCAAAGCTAAGCCGACTTTGGCATTGATTTTATTTAGCCCGCGAGCACGGTTAACCACAAAGTGTGAGCGCACAATAGGGTTAGCGAGAATATCCGCGCCCTGCTGCTCACCCAATACCGCATTAAGAATGTTAATCACCTGCCCAGACACTTCCGCACGCGACGGCGGCGCCTCATAGCTTTGATGCACGTAATGCTCAATTAAACGCTCATAGGCTGCATGCGGGTCTTGTTGCGCAAAACAGGCTAAGCGCCATGCGCCAGATGATGCGCCCATGGTGTAAATTGGGTCTTCGCGCTCCGCAAAAAACTCACTGAACAAGTACTGGTCTAAACGCGCCAGCGATAACCATTTTGGCCCACCTGATGCGGCAAACAGCTGAGTAAATAACGACTGCTGGAAACCATGTTGCTCTATTTGTTGTAGCGCTGTGGCACCAGCCAAAATTTGTAACGCAGGCAAATGTACGTCCTTATAACACTATGAGTTAAAAACAGATTTATACACTATCAAATCTGCTCAATCTATCAATGCGATTAAAACATTGGTCGGATAACTATTTCTTGTTAAAATCTGCCACAAATTTATAGGAGCGCAAAAAATGCCAATGTATGTTGTGGGTCATAAGATCCCTGATTCTGATTCAATTTGTGGTGCTATTGCACTGGCTTACCTAAAAAATCAAATTGATGAGCCAGCAGTAGCGACTCGTCTTGGTGATGTATCACCAGAGACTGCTTTTATTCTTGACCGTTTTGGCTTTGAAGCGCCAGCGCTTAAAGAAAGCTACGCCGGTGAAGAGGTTTACATTGTTGACCATTCAGAGCTAACTCAAGCTCCTGACGATATTAGCGACGCGACTATCGTAGGTATCGTTGACCACCACAAACTAGGTGACTTAACGACGTCTACGCCGCTTGAGTGCTGGATCCGCCCAGTTGGTTGTTCTAACACTGTGATTAAAATGATGTACGATTTCTACCAAGTAGAAATCCCTGCAAACATTGCTGGCATCATGCTTTGTGCAATCTTAAGCGACACGGTTATCTTCAAGTCGCCAACTTGCACCACAGCTGATATTCGCTGCGTAGAAGCACTAGCTGAAATCGCTGGTATTGAAGACTTCAAAGCTCTGGGCATGGAAATGTTCAAAGTGAAGTCAGCCGTAGACGGCACACCCGCTCGCGATCTTGTTATGCGCGACTTTAAAGACTTCAACATGAACGACAACCTAGTCGGTATCGGTCAACTTGAAGTCACTGACTTGTCAGTATTCGACAACATCAAAGCTGATCTTGAAGCTGACATCGCCAAACTAAAGGAAGAAGGTAACCGCCACAGCGTTATCTTACTGCTTACCGACATCATGAAAGAAGGCAGCGAAATCCTAGTGGTTTCTGACGATGCGTCTATCATCGAAAAAGCCTACGGCAAGTCACTCACTGACGGCAAAGTATGGTTAGACGGCGTGCTAAGCCGTAAGAAGCAAGTAGTACCGCCACTACAAGACGCTTTCGCATAAGCCAAGCTTTGGCTGACTAAGCAAAAAGCAGAGCCTAGGCTCTGCTTTTTTGTTGTCACTTTCTTTTCCCGAGCTCAGGTTACTTGAACGGGCTATCCTGCAGCTTGTCTTAAACGCTCTATCAGCCATTGCCCTGCCACGCCTAGTGATTTGCGCCAAATAATATCGATTGGCCAAGTGACGTCTTCATTACCAAAATCAAAATCTAATTCTACAAGCTTATTGTCGCTAATAGCTTGTTTTGCAAGTGCTTCAGGGTATAGGGCAAAACCTACGCCTTGAAATAACAACTGATTGAATTGATAAAAGCGGTCTACGGCGATGGTATTGCTGCTGTAGCGCATGGCTTCTTGATAATCTTTAGAGGTGAAAAAGCCTTGGGGCAGCATGATTTGCCGGTATTGCTCAAGATCGTTGAGCTCAATCTCGCCGTGTAATTTGGCAAGCGCAAAATGAGGCGCGCACACTAGCTTCCAATTGATGGTATCTAGGTTTTCAAGATTAAGCCCGCGAGGTGTAACTAACCTGGTTGGAGCGATCAGAATATCAAAGTCATCGTCGTAACTTTTTAACTCCTCACCCTCAATTATATTGAGTTCAATATGCGGGTAACGCTGCAACAACTCACTAAAGGCCTCGGCATAAACAGGATAAAAGCTGTAACAATGCACGCATATGGTTAGCTTACTCTCAACCCCTTCGCTAAGCATTTGTGCATCATGCTCCATGGCAATCAACTTGGGTAATACATCTAGTGCTTGAAAATACAAACGCTTACCTTCATTGGTCAGGGTAGGTTTTTTACCACTATGGCGCTCAAATAAGGTGATCTCAAGATCAAACTCTAAATGCTGAATAGACTTATTTACCGCCGCAACACTTACTCCAAGCGCATCTGCCGCAGCAGAAAAACTGCCCTTATTGGCGACTTCTACTAGGTACTGCAATCGCTCGGTAGTTAAGATCATAAATGCCCCTGGTTGTTATATCGTGCTGCGACTACCATGCCGCCATAAGATCGGCTAACACTTTCGCACTAATTCGCTAAGCTATGCTTGTAACAATATGACTATACAGGCTAATTTAATCAACCAATGCTTAACGGCTAAAACGATTTATTAAGCGGCTCAATAGCAAACAATCATCCCCCTAGTAACAAAGGAGCTTGAAATGCAACTAGGTAAGTACATCGCAGCAACTGCCGCCCTATTAACACTGCACTCTAGCTTAGCCTTTGCAAACATAAACCCAGATAAACTCCCCCAGTAAAAGCCCTTAAAGTGAATAATCAGCAAGTGATCACTTCCGGGCTGCCGACTAAAGATCAGTTTGCCAAGCTTAAAGCGGCGGGAGTCGAAGTGGTGATAAACCTGATCCCCAAGAACAACCCAAACTACTTAAAACAAGAAGCTAGTTTGGTAGTCGATGCCGGTATGGTTTACGAGAACATTGAGGTTGATTGGCAACACCCTTTGCAATCAGATGTTAAGCAGTTTTCTAAGCTAATGGATAAGTATCAAGGCAAGTCAGTGCTAGTACACTGCGCCGCCAACTATCGTGCCAGTGCCTTTTATTATCTATACCAACTTAGCCAAGGGCTTGATAAAAGTGATGCGCAAATGAAGCAATCACTGTCACCTTGGGGCGATTTACAGCAAAGCTTTGACAAATATCCACAGTGGCAACAGCTGATAGAGCAAGCTAGATAACCTAAGCTCGAGATGGCTAGTTTTAAATCGAGACAAAAAGAAAGTGGCCACTTACTTGTTCAAGGTAAGTGGCCATATAGGCTTTGGGCAACTGAAATGATGAGGAACGATTGCCCAAAACCCATATTAGGTTTGTGATAACGGCTAAAAACAGAGGTGTCTAAATACAGCTAAAACTGTTCAATTTTTCCATTCCGCTACCACCGAATTAGGCGGTGTTGTTGACCGTGCACGCTTAGTTTTGGAGCTTAGGCAATGACAATCAACAACACCTATTTAGCGTTTAACTACTCACACTCATACTAGAGCGCTATTACTAGCGCTAAAGCTAAAGAGCGAACTAGTACTTGTAGCTAAACTGCAGCGAGAACTCTTGACCTGGGTCTTTGGCGTAAACCAGCGTATCTTGCTGATCGTATTCCGTTTTCGCATTTAGCAGGTTCTTCGCTTTAAACTTGAGCGATACGCTTTCAGTTGGGAAGAAGCTGTAAGTGAAGTCTAGGCTGTGGAATGGCTTTTCATACACATCGTCTAGACCACCGCGACCACCGTAAGCAATGCGCTCGCCGAATACGTTATATACCAAGGTTGCCGCGTGCATTTCGTTATCTGCGTCATAACTTAGCTGAAAGTTTGCTACCCACTTTGAGTGGCCAGTCATGCGGCGTGTTTCATTAGTCGGGTCAATCTCACCATTAGGCTTAATTTCAATTTCTGAGTCACCTAGGGTTAAGTTACCTACGATAAAGAACTCATTCCAAAAGCTGTCTTCGCCACCGATGAAATCGAGCTTTTGCAGGAATTCTGTTTCCATACCGTAAACAAAACCCGACTCAGCGTTGTAGAACTTAAGCTGACGACCCGCTTCTGAAATTCGTTGAATCGGCTCAATTGGCGCGGCAACGTCTTTATAGAAGGCACCGATAGAGAAGTTGTTCCCTTCGTCAGAGTAGTATTCCCAACGGGCATCAAAGTTATTGATAGCCGAGCTTTCAAGCTCTGGGTTACCAAAGAAGTCAAAGCCGGTAACTGGGTCCTGGAAACGTACTGGAGATACTTCACGTAAGTCAGGGCGAACGATGGTTTTACTGGCACCAAAGCGCCACTGAGTAGTGTCGGTTTGCTTCCAAGTCACTGTCATCGACGGGAACCAATCATCTTCAGCAATCACATAGTCGGTTAACTCGTAACGACCGCCTTCATCTGAAATCTCACCTTCTGGTGTGATAGGTAAAGTGGTACGGCGGAAATCTTCATAACGTACGCCAGCATACACACGCCATACGTCATCAAAGTCAGCATCAATCATGAGGAATGCTGCATCGTTTTTCTCTGCAGCGACATAGTCTTCAGTATCAGTTGAGGCATCTTTTAGCTCGATGTCTAAGGTGTCGTCATCGATGTTTTTATCCGAGAAAATCTTGTCGAAATCTTCTGATAAAATTGCGCCATTTGGATCGGTCGGGCTTAAGCCAACGTCAAAAGCTAAACGTGTAGCATTGCTTTCACGGGTGCGCTCATAGTACTCATAACCTGCGGTGAACTTAACGATTGCGCTGTCGAACTCAACTGGCAGTGTGTAGTCCCACTTGTAGTTAGTGCTGTCATCTTCAAGGCGGCTATAAACATATTTAGGCGCATCTTGAGTATTCAACGCACGTGATAATTGTTGGTTGCTATCATCAAGCACGACGTTGTAGGTGTAGCTTAACTCGTTAGGCGCATAACGCTCTGATCGAGCATCGGAGAACATCCAGTTAAACTCTGAATCCCATAAGAATTCGAAGAAGTGCTGACCTTCGATTTGGTTGCTGATAAGCGTGCGTTCTTCATAGTCGATGCTATAAACTTGCAGCGCATTTGGCTCACCAATGGTGTCGATGGTTTCTTCAATTGCTACCGATACATCATCAGAAGTATCGCGAAGGTAAGTGGTGTAAGTTTTGATTTTATGGTCGTAACCTAGCTCTAAACCTAGGTTAAGCATGCCCGACATTTGCACGATAGAGTCAGTGCCAACAATGTCTTTGGCGTTTTCAACCTGCATTGAGTTAGCATCACCGTCTAGCTCAATATCGGTCTTGGTGTAGTTGTCGCTTTGTCTTTTATACGACACAGCTGAAAGCGCGCCGAAAATCACATCTTCAGTGATATCCCAGCGATCACCAATGGCGATATTACCGCTGTATCCTGGGGTTGTATCTTCAGTTTTGATCGCCATATCGCGATTCATTTCAAGAGCTAGATCGCGGTTCATCTTTTGCGCTGTGGCAAAATCAATTGCGCCGCCTGAGCCTGTGACTATATCAACCGGGCTAATACCGCCAAACTGGCTAACAGTGTTACCAATGCTGTTTGGCATGGCGCGAGTGCCGTCATCCTTACCCATCCAGTCGTCACCGCCACCGTTATAGGTGTAAGTATCGTTAGAATCATTGGTGTTATAACGACCGCTAATAGAAGCGTTAAAGAAAAAGTCAGCTGGAATCGCTTTTGTGCGAATATCGACATGTCCGCCACCAAATGCTGCTGGCTTAGAAGCCGATGCAGATTTTTGCACAGCTAGCGACTCAATGATTGACGCAGGGAACATGTCTAATGGCACTACGTTACGGGTTGGGTCTGGCGACGGCACTTTAGCGCCATTTAAAGAAGTCGAAGAATAACGCTCGCCTAAACCACGTACATAGATGAATTTGCCATCTTTAAGGGTTAGACCTGTAACACGACGTAGCGCTGCGGCTGCGTCACTGTCACCGGTACGAGAAATTTGTTCAGAGCCCATAATGTCAGCAACGTTTATTTGCTCACGGCGCTCTTCAGTTGCGGCCGATGCTGATGTACGCAGACGCCCGGTGATTTTAATGACTTCGATGTCTTCAATAGGGAAATCTTCACCTGGATCGACATCTTCATTTGCAAAAACGGGCTGCGCGGTAAAGATAGTCGCTGCCGAAATTGCCGAAATCACGGCAAGGTGTAGCTTGTTAGCAGTAAAGCTCGGCTTGGTTTTCATTGCTTTTACAATCCTGTGTAAGGTTTGAGGTAGCTGCTTTTAAGCCTTATGGGAAGTGGGTTGCTTAAAAGCAGCTATAAACTTGAATAAGTTCGCGAGTTGCCCAAAGCTAATATTGCAAGCTTTGGGCGACACGATTACTGTGCAGGAGCGTAGGTCCAGCCTTCACGCCAGTCAGTTGTACCGTCGAATGCACCGATGTAGTCAGTTGCTTCGAAGAAGCTATCTTCAGTGCTTAGGTCTTTACCATTGCCAAGAAGTACAGTGTCAGTAGCTGCAGGCATACCGTTAGTTAGCATAACCTCAGCAGTCGAGTTACCATCTTGACCTAGGAACCAAGTTTCAACGTCAACCGTTAGGTTGTTAGCTGGGTCTGAAGCATTGCTATACTTGAATGGCTCGTTACAGTCGATGATTGAGTTCATGATAGACAGTGAACCGTCGTTAACATTGTCAACTAGGCCAGAGTAGGTGCCGTCTAGCTCTAAACATTCACCTGACTCAGTCTCGCCAGTTGCGCCTTTACGACCGTGTACTAGCACGTTGTATAACTTAGCTGCAGTCGCAACGCGCAGTAGGATACCCTCACCTTTGTCACCGCTAGCGTTTTCAATATCAACACCTGGCTCGATAGTGAAGTTAGCAATCATTGGCATAGAGGTTGGAGTGTCACCCGCGCTCTTATGACTGTCACCTTCGATACCACGGTTTGCAGCGCCATCTTCATGAGTGATGTGAACAAACTGTGCTTTACCCGTCCAACCGTTAGTCCAGTCGAGTGAGTCATCGAAGTTTTCAGTTAGGTAAACGTACTTGATGTTGACTGCACCGCCCAGAACTCAACGCCGTCGTCGCCGTTAGCGTGAACTTGAATGTGGTCAACTTGCGTTCCGCTACCCACAGCTGCAAACGAGATACCGTTCATTTCTTGAGTGTCGTTAACTTTGAAGCCTGCGTACTTAACCACAACATGGCTGATTTGACCGCTGCTTTCAGTGTTGTCGTTACCGCCGTAGTTATGGCTACCCACTTCAAATGCGACGTCACACGCATCTTTATCTGGGCACTTGTTAGTTAGGCCGTTACCTAGGATAACTAAACCGCCCCACTGACCACGCTCACCCGTTGCACCTGCTAGTACATCTTCTTCTGAGGTCATCACAATTGGGTGTTCTTTAGTACCTTGCGCCATGATTTTCGAGCCACGGCTGACGGCAATGTAGCTGTCTGAAGTAGAGAAGATGTTCACACCAGCTTGGATACCTAGTGTTGCTGGAGTAGTGTTGTCGCCACCGACTACCACAGCGCCGCCATCTAGCTTGTACATCACGTTTTGACCAGCAAGCAGTGTGGTGTTGCTTAGAACATTACCTTGCAATGAACAAACTAAAGTCACTGAAGAGTCTTTATAAAGACCGGCTACTACTGGCTCAGACGTGGTACCCACAGGGCAAGAAGTCAGAGTAGGTAGCGCAACAGGAACTGTGCTTTCACCGTGGATGTCAGTTGTCCAGCCCATTGTCCAGTCGTTAGTACCGTCAAATGCACCAATGTACTGGGCATCATCTAAACGGTCGTCCATGTTGGCTAAATCTGCTTTACCACCAGTTAACGCGACCGAAGAGCTGTTTGGCATGTAACCATTTAGGTCAGATGCACCTTCAAGGTTACCGTCTTGACCTTTGAACCATGCTTCAACATCTAGTGCTAATGTGCGGCCTTCTTCAGCATCAGGCTTGGCATCTTTAAATGGCTCAACACAGTCAATTAAGCTATTTTCAACCACTAGCATGTCGCTGTTAGCGTTGTTTACTGTGTTGTCGTCGTTCACTTCTAAACATTCGCCAGAGTCAACGTCGCCTTTAACCAATAGGTTGTATGCGTTTACGGCAGTACCTTTGCGGAAAAGGATACCTTCAGCATCGTCACCACCACTGTTTTCACCATTAGCAACTTGAATAGTGAAGTTAGCTAGCGTTGGGTTAGACATAGGTGTCGCTTGAGCGTCACTGTTGCTGTCGGCTTCGATACCACGGTTTGAACCATTGTCAGCTTGGCGGATATAAACGTGCTGCGCACTACCTTGCCAGCCGTTGGTCCAGTCTAATGAATCGTCAAAGTTGTTAGTTAGCACAACGTGAGAGATAGAAACGTTACCACCCCAGAATTCAACGCCATCGTCGTTGTTTTCGTGTACCTGGATGTATTCAACTTCAGTGCCACTACCCACACCTGCAAAGCTGATACCGTTCATTTCTTGGGTATCGTTGATTTTGAAACCACCAAACTCAACGCGAACGAATTTAAGTGAACCTGAGCTGTCAGTTTCGTCGTTACCGCCATAGTTGTGGCTACCGACTTCAAACGCTGCGTCACAAGCACTTAAGTCTGGGCAAGTGTTTACTGGTGCATTACCAAGTAATACTAACCCCCCCATTGACCCGCTTCACCTTCTTGACCAAGCGCAGTTACAGATGAGGTGAATACGATTGGCTCATCTTTAGTACCTTCTGCCATGATTTGCGAACCACGGCTAACCACTAGATAAGAGTCGCTACCGCCAAGTACTTTAGTGCCTGGTTGGATTTCCAACTCAACTGAATCGGCATTGTCGCCACCAGCGATAACCGCACCATCTAGCATCCAAACAACATCGTTACCAAGTACGATTTTGTTGCCGTCTTGACCACCGGCGCTGCCGATAGTTGAAGCTGCTGAAGAAGGCGCTAACGTGCCTTTTAATTCCCAAACTTCTTTACCGTCAACACTTACGAATGTAGTGCTTTTAGTTGCGAAGCCTTCGTAGGCTTTCTCTTGGTCTGATTTGTCTGGGTCAGGAGTAGGCGTCGGTGTTGGGTCAACAGTCTCGTTACCAGTATTAATGTTGATGTCACCACCACAACCAGATAGACCGATTGTTGCAGAAAGGGCCATAGCAACAGCGCCTAATTTAAACAGATTTTTCAGTTCCATTGTCATCTCCGAGGACGGAATAAAAGTAAGGGTACATACAAGAATTCGTTTTCTGGGCGACAAACATAGAGATCAAAAATGACAAAAAGACTGCGCAAACGTGACGTTAAAATTTCGTTAACGTTACACAAATGTTTAAATTCAGTAAAAGCAAGGTATACAGCGCAATGGTAATAAAGAATAAATTTAACAAAATAGTTTCACATGTAAGACCGAGATAATAATTTCAGTTAGAGAATAAAATTTTGCCTTTGACCTAGCGAGATGAGCCTCTTGGCTGTAAAGTATTGCTCCATTGCATCGGCATTCGCGATTTCTACCAATTGGTATTAGTACAAGGACTTATCTATGGCTCGCACGGCGCTTTCTCACAAACACACAGGCTTTACACTCATTGAATTAGTGGTGGTGATTATCATCTTAGGTATTCTTGCAGTGGTAGCCGCACCTAAGTTCATTAACCTCAGTCGCGATGCCAAAATCTCAGCCCTTGAAGGCGTAAAAGCGGCGATGAATAGCACAGCAACATTCGCTTATGCGCGCTCATCAATTGAAGGTACTGAAAAGGATGACCGCAGTCAGGTGATGATGAATGATCAGCTAGTTGAGATGAAACTTGGCTATCCAGAGTCCTATGGTGAAAATGGTGGAGTGGGGATGAATGAATTGATGCAAATCGATTCTGAATTAGATTTTTGCTTAGCTAGTAGCTGTGACGCTGGTGATGTTAATGTAATCCAAGGCTCTTCAACCTATAGTGTTGGTTATAACGTACTATTTGGTGAAGCTGAAAGCTGCTATGTTCGTTATATTGAGCCTACGGGTACGGGCGGACAAGCCGATACCTTTACCATTACCGAAGATTACACCGGCTGCTAATACCTTTTCAGAAAAAGCTGTTGTGATGAAAACGTCTGCATCAATGTTCAACAAGCTGTTTCGTTGGCAGCGCGGCAGACAAAAAACCGGTTACGACAAAATGCTGCTATGCGGCGCACTGTGGCCGGTTAAGTTTGACACCTACTTGCTTAAATTCCCTCAAGGCAGTGAAGTGCCTCCGCACACAGACAAGGTAAAAACAGGTAAACATTACCGGTTGAACATTGTGCTCAAGCAAGCCGAAGTCGGCGGTGAGTTTATTTGCGCTAATCCCATTTATAACAGCAAACGCATCAAGTTATTTCGCCCAGATATATGCGAGCATCAAGTTTCCAAAGTCATTAAAGGCAATCGCTATCTATTGAGTATTGGTTGGGTTCGCAACAGCTAAAATGCACTTGCAGCACTTTTGTATTAGCCAGCGTTTTTGCATTTAGCAGCTTAATATCAGTATTAAACAGATTAAATAAATCGGTAACAGGCTTAGTTGATCAGGCTAAACCTAGTGTATCAATTGCAATTAGCTCAATTTGAACTAGTGCGCTTGATATACCTCAATACGCTCTACAGAGGCATCTGGTTGATGCATGACAAAGTCAATTTGCACTTGCGCGCCCTTTTGCCCTTTAGCTGAGGTTTCATATTGCCATTGCCGCAGCGCTTCCACAGCTGATGCATCAAACATACCTTGCGATGATGACTTAATGACTGCCACGTTGGTCACCATACCAGCAGGGGTAATATCAAACGACATTTGTACAAAGCCGTTGATCCCCTCTTTTGCAGCTTGAGCTGGATACTTAGGCTCAATGCGCATTTTCGGGTACACACTGCCTGCTTTTGGCCCAGCGACATGCGACTTATTATCGCCACCTGCTACCACAGTCGGATTAATTAGCATCGCAGATAAACCTAGCACTGCCGTTAAGCCAAGTAACATTCCGGTGCGTTTTCCATGTTGTTGTTTCATCTGTAAGATCCTCTCTTTTAAGATGGTTTTGTCTCCATAGTGAGTTTGTAACATGCTCATTGGCGCATGTTGTGAATATGCGAGTAGCGCGCGGCTATACGCAATCTTGGACTCGGCTGACATATCGGCGGTTACTTGTGCATCACAAGATAGCTCTTGATCGTCACGAAAGCGTTTATATGCCATCCAAGTAATCGGGTTAAACCAAAGCAAACTCGCGAGCAAATAGGCGAGACCATTGCACAGCGGATCTTTGCGTTTAAAGTGAAATAACTCATGCTCAAGCACAGCTTGTTGTTGCGCTTTACTTAACTGATAAAAAGATGTCGGTAATACTATGACTGGCTTTACCTGCCCCATGAGCATGGGAGTAGTAACCTGCTCACTGACCAACACTGTAATTGCGTTGTTTGCATTAGCCAGCATCGAATGGACAGCCGTTGTGTCAATAATGGCAGCACTAGTAGCTGAATTAGCAGTCGAATCAGTAGCCCGCTGTAATAAAGCACTTTGTTTGCCTTGCTGGTAAACCAATTTGCTCACTTGCCAAGCAACACCCACGACATAAATGCAGGTTAACACCCAAACCAGTGGCTCAAGAGAGCCTAACTGCGAAGTTAAACCGTTACTAGCAACAACGGTAAAACGCTGCATTGGCTCAGCTAAGGTATCTGGCAATATCGAAGCGTAAAGCTGTGGCATCAATAGCTGAGCCAATTCAACCGCAAACAACAAAGGCACAATAAGCCATAACAAGTAGGTGTAATGCGCGCCAAGACGTTTAAGTAACTTGCTGTGCATTAGCAAGATTGCACAGCACACTATGGTCACGATCAACATTAGCTCAACAGCAGATGCGAGCCAGGTGTCCAAGGCCGCCATCATGACTTTTGCTCCTTGTGCCAGTCATCAATGAGCGCCTGCAGCTCAGTCACATCTTCGGCTGATAACTCATTGCGCTTGGCAAAACCTGCAACGAGCGGCGACAACTTGCCTGAGAACATACGCTCGACAAATGACTTAGATGCATTGGCGGTGTAATCCTGCTCAACCAGTAACGGGCTGTATAAGTAGGTTCGGCCTTGCTTGTCAAAGCTAATGGCTTGCTTCTTTACCAAACGATTAAGCAAAGTCTTAACGGTTTTTTCGTGCATCTGGTGCTGCGCTTCTAAGGTGTTCGCCAGCTCACCGGAAGTTTGCGGCGCACTTTGCCACAACTGCTGCAATACCAATAATTCACTGTTACTAATGTCGATACTCACAAGATGACTCCTAAAGCCCAATCAATGGTTGGGGCGATTTACTAATGCGGCCTTTCCTTACTCAGAGGACGGTACTTTTTTCAGAGCGCGGCGCTTCTTTATCGGGGGCGCAGCGCTTGACTGACAAAACCAGCACTAGGGATAACAAAACAAATGATTACAAATGTAATCCTTAGGTTTAAATTACAACTGTAATTCTAAATTGGCAAGCATTAATTTGGATGTAATTTAATCAACGTCTAAAAATTACGGGAAAGAAAGCGACATAAAACCGATACGACACCCTGCCACAAGGCATATAGAGCGACACCAGAGCACTAAATAAGAGATATAAAAGACGAAAAAAAGCTCGAACAAGGTCCGAGCTACAAAAATTAGGGAGTTTTTGTTTAATTTGAAACAACAGCACTGCAGTTTAGCGTCTACTCACGACTAGCAGGGCGCTAACACATAAAATAGACAAACAACTGCAGCAAAACACCGGCAGGCAAGGCGATAAAAGAAAACATCTTGTTAGGGCAAGTTGCTACCCTTTACCATGCCTTGCATACACAGTGTCGATACAACCAACAAAACCATACTATGATACAACATATCATTTCTCAAGTGGTTTTTTGAAGTAGCCCCATAGAAGAACATGAGGCTATGAGTGCACTTTATTAACACGATCAACTTAAACAGCTAGAATTGATACCCTACTGTCCATGAAATCGTATCGTAGTCATTGTTGTTATAGTGAGACAGGTCAAAACGAAAATCCGAGTATAAATGCTCGTTGATATCGACCCTTAGTCCGGCACCTGCGACAAAACCCATCTCATTGAAACTATAATCGGTATTGTTCGAGGAGATTGTTTCAGATTGCCTAGCTACCCCAATACTTCCATAAGGCTTGAGTGCAACACCATTTACATAAAATTTGTAGCCAATATCTGAATCTAACTTAATGTTGTAGCCATCGATATCGGTAGTGTAGTCATTGCTGAAAATCGTATCGCTGTTTTTTGAGTAGGAAAGGTTAATTCCAAATATTTCATTTAGTTCATAGCCGTATTCCAGTCTAATACCATCTCCCCATTTATCAGACTTAGTCAACCATTCTGATGTACTGGTACTGCTATAACCTAAACCGACCCTTTGTTTGGGCTTGAAACCCTCACCAAATACAACTGGAGATATCATGGAGCCGACAATCAGCACTGTGATATAGTTTTTCATATTTATTAGACCTTAACTCATAGATGATTTCCTGCTAGGTAAGTGCTCCATGCGATTCAGGTATTGTGTGGTTTTTCGATATGTTGAGCTAATCAGAAGATCTAATAGCTGTAATAATTGTCACTTATGAGCCATAAAGGTGTCACAGCTTAACATCCTGTTTTTAGGCACAATTCATATTATCTAAATGAGTTAAATTGCAATTTTGAGGGTTTATGCAGAAGGATCGGTTTAGTTCTCTAGATTTGAATTTACTTAGAACATTTTTGGTTTTAAGCCAGGAATTAAATATGCGTAAGGCGACAGAGCGTCTAAATGTATCTCAGCCTGCAATCAGTCAAGCATTACAAAAGTTAAGATTTCACTTTCAAGACGACCTGTTTGTCAAAGTACCTCAGGGGTTATCTTCCACCCCTTTCGCCGACCAATTAGCTCAGGATATTGCGCCGCATTTGGACGGTTTGGCAACAATACTGAACGAGAAAAATACATTTGAGCCTAGTCAATATACAGGGGGCTGAAAATAGCTGTTGCTCCTATTGTTCTAACGTCTCTATCTGGCGCTTTGTTTCAACACCTTAGAGATATTGCTCCACATGCAACTGTTGAGCTTGTTGGATGGAATAGAGAAACCTTGCTAGATATTCGCAACGGCGACGTATTAATTGGTATCAGTATGCAGCACGATCTGATTTCAGGGGTAAAGTCTCGACAAGTTGTTGATTTAAAATCTCGGGTATTTGTTAGAAGCGGACACCCACTTACTGGCCCTAACGTCACTCCTCAGCAGCTAGAGCCTTACCCGATCGCATCGATTGTCACCCCAAGGTGGAATGACAATCGCGTGTTAGTAGCAGAAATAATGAAGCAACAAGGGCTTGATCCAAAAGTTGGCTTCCGGTCAGAATTTGTTATGGCCGTTGTTGATGTTATTGAACATACTGAGCTCTTCATGGCTCACTCAGATTTATTTCCCTCCATCGCTTTCCAAATATAAAAGCCTTAGTGCCACTTATCGATGGAAAAGAGACTAACCTAACGGTCTGCTCTTACTTTCACGCCAAACACACTAAGTCTCCAGTGGTTTCCTGGCTAGAGAGACAAATTCAACATGTTATAAATAAGGAAAGGATGCAGTAATAGAGGGTTTAGCACAAGCTTGTAAAAATGGTGTTTCTAGGACGACTCAATAACTACCGCAGCTATAATTAACCTCTATGTATCAAGGGCTGGCGGCCTAAAGTTAGTCCAATGGTGTGAAGTGTCACCATAACGCATATTCACACTTTGACGCCATGAGTCTAGAACACACTCTAATGGATGTAATGACTTAACCTAAGCACAATCCTTACAAAGACATTGCAGCTCAATTTGGGTGTTTACCAATTGAAACTCAGCTTGCTCAATACTGGCATTTAGCGCATCAATCACGCTAGCTTGAATACCAATTTCGGCAACCTTGCCGCAGGATTTACAGATTAGAAACTGAGGAACTTGATGCTCATGATCACAAGTGATGTGGGCACAAGCGAGGTACTTATTTTCTGAGGACAACTTGTGTACCAGCGACTGCTCGCTTAATACGTCAAGCATGCGATACACCGACATTGGCGCCAGCGTTTCTTTGTAGGTGTCACGATATAAGTCGACAATTTCATAAGCCGAAAGCGGCTTATTGGCATCCAAAAGCACGCTAAGTACATTCTTCCTTTTCACCGTAAGCTTGGCACCATTTTCACGGCACATTTGCTCGGCTTTGGTCAGGATAGCGGCTTTATTGCTGGCGGACATAATTTAACTCTGTCGAATATGTGAATGTGTCATTATTATTTCTGCTAAGCCTGACATTGTAAATGACAATTTCGCAAGCAGATGATTTCGCTCACCAATCAACGACAAACTTAGACGTAACAGCCAAACAAGGTCAGCAACAAATTGAGGCTATCGTTAGCGCATTGCACCTAAGTTTAGTGCACCTAAGCTCAGTGCAGTGAGCCTTCATGCTCTAAGTTAAACGAAGGTAAGCGCCACTTAAACCTGACTGCCGCCATACGCATCAAGTAGCCAACAATTAGAGTAACCACGGTCGCGGTCACACCATCAATGGCGAATTCTAATAAGAGTAGATATAAAGCTGAGGCAACTAGCGCGACAGACGCATACAGCTCTTGGTGTAAAACCAGTGGCGTTTGTCTGCAAATCAGGTCTCGCAGCAAGCCACCAAACACACCAGTTAGCAATGCTGATACCATACAAATACTTGGATGCAGCCCCATATCTAGCGCAACTTTAGTACCGATAATGCTAAACGCAACTAACCCAAGTGCATCGAGTCGAATAAACAAGCCTTTAAGCTTGATCACCCATTTAGCCAGCCCTGTGGTAAGCACACCAGCCAGGCAAGTAATACCCAAAAATTGCGGATTCTCAATCCAGGTTAGCGGGTAATGTCCAAGTACAATATCGCGCACCGTGCCACCACCAATGGCGGCTGCGCTCGCCACTAACATGACCCCAAACCAATCCATTTTACGACGCCCAGCACTCAAGGCACCTGTCATCGCCTCGGCGGTGATCCCAATGATGTATAACACGCTTAGTAACATGATTGACTCAAATAAGAGAAGAACAAAAATAAGCGCCGATTTTAGTCAAAGCGTCAACAGAGACCAAAGAAAATATGTGGGTAGACTGGTTATGAAACGAGTTATTAAAGCTAGCTTAACAAGGCGTACACAGCCCGAACTACAAGTAACATCATACATAAGTAAGAGTTGTGCATTGCCTAAGCGTTTAGACGACTACATCCATTTATAAGCTCGACTGGCGTAACACAGAATGATGAACGGCCTCGCTAAATCTTTCGATTGCGATAGGTTCAAAGCAATTAGCCAACATAAAGTGAATATCTTCAGCAGTAACACCATACATGGCTATCACTTTTGAGTGCTGGACGATCTCCGCTATATTGTAACCCGAACGACCATTTGGGTTAGCTACAAAGTAAACACTAAAAAGTGCTAATTGGTTCTCAAAACTATCTATAAGCTCTGTATCATCATTATCATAGTTATGCGATTCACTACTTACATTTACGATTGAAAAATTTGTATTTGTTAAACGAGTGTATGTTAAATCACTTAATAACTCACTATTACTGGCTGGTGCCCATTCATATTCATTAGTTAGCTTGATACTACACTCGTTAAATTTAATCTCGTGAGCTTGCAGTGTTGACGATATAATCGACACAAACACAAAGAAACAGGTATAGATAGCCTTCAAAATCATAGATACTTTTCACATTACTGTATTAACTAGAACAAATAACATCGAACATACGCAAATTAAGTTTTAGTTAAAGTGATCGTGAACCCACAACCCTAACAACACAGTAAAATAAACGCTAAAAAACTGATCAAATCTAATATTAATATAGAAAAACCTGTTTAATTGAGAGTCTTTCTTTTTAGTAAGCACTTTATTAATCATATGCGAATCAGACGAGAACGCCGCAGCCTGACTTCTTGATTTAGCTAGCCCTTCCCTCAATATCAGATCTTCAATTTTTTTGTAAAAATAAAGTTTAAAAGGCCCATAAACGCAAATTATAGGTAAAACAAGTTCCCCATAAATCTAGTTAACTCGCTAATAAAGAAATCAATTTCCAATGTGTGTCCTCTGCGCACTCTGTATTTTAATAAGTGTGTCACTTTCGCATAGAAAGATAAGTAATACGCGTCACAGAAAAGCATTGGTGAGCCAAATTTCAATATGGATATAGGCAAATATAATCATGGCTAGATGTTTCAAACGAGTCAGTTAATGCAAGCTATCAGCCCATACTTAACTAGTGAAAAAAACGGCGCCCTAAGGCGCCATTTCATCTACATATTAAAGTTAATATTATCTATCCAAACAGCATCTTCTCCACTAGAAACACTACCGTCTTTTGAATAAACAAACTTAATAGTATTGTCACCTTCAGGTAAATTTATCTGCTGGTGACTCCATTCCGAGGTCGTGACTGTCAGTAGATTTACATCGTTGACATATACCGATAGCTTATCGCAGCATGATTCAGAATCCAGCAACGCATCAAAGCTCAGCGTGCCAGGAGCATTGACCAACTCAAAGCTCATACTGCTTTCCTGCGAATCATCAATGTCACCTGAACGCAAACTATAGTTACCATCGGATGCTTGGGTATCGTCTCGAAGCCAAGATGCGTCAGAATCAACAGGTGTCGACCAAACCAACTCTGACGGCTCACTTTCAAACGACTCAAATAGTGTTGTAAGTAAATCAGGCACGGAGTCTACATCAAGTGGGTCTGTCATATAGCGATTGACCTCATCACCATCACTGAATCCATCGCCATCAGTATCAACGACATTCGGATCGGTAAGCCATTCGATCAACTCAACGTTATCCGCCAACCCGTCTTGATCAGAGTCAATCAATGCCGGGTTTGTGCCATGAACATGAACTTCATCGCCATCAGACAGTGTATCTGAATCTGAGTCCACTAACGTTGGGTTAGCATTATGTTGATATTCTTCAAGATTAGTTAGGCCATCTAAGTCTAAGTCGCCTGAAACATCTGAATTATCATTGATATCTAACCCAAAAGCAGACTCCCACCAGTCTGGCATGCCGTCCTGGTCAGTATCCCCACCAACATTAATGGCGATGAGCTTGTCAGCATTGATAATGTATAGTGCACCTTGGTTACTTAGCGCTAATTGCCCGCCAACTGGATAACTCCATACTTGTTGATGAGTAGTAAGATCTAACGCATAGGTCATTTCAGCACTGGCAACAAACAACACGTTATTTGCCACTATGATATTGCTATCCAGTTGTTCAGGCTCTGCTGACTCCCACTGCCACAGCTGACTTCCTGTTCGAGTATCTATGGCAACTATAGAATCGTGCCTAATCGCATACAACTCGCCAATGCCAACCGCTAACTGGTAGCGGTCAAAACCAGATTCTTGCTGCCATTTTACCTCGTTAGTTCGTAGATCAATGGCATTGAGCTTGTCATAGTCGTAGACAAAAACATCACCCTCGAATCCAACCACAGGCGTTTTTAGCGAATTATAGGACTCTGAATCGACAACAATATTGTAGTGTTCTCCAGTTGAAAGCTCGGTGACAACTAAATCTTGATGTTCAGAGTAAAAGGCCTGCTGCTTGTTGATTGCGAAGCCTCGCATCGCTCCTTGACTCGCTGTTGGAATCGATTGTTTATCACCATTTTGTAGATCAAACCTTTCAATAGCGTTGCCGTTGCTTGAACCAAGATAAACGCCGTCTGCAGTGACATTCAGTGACTCCTGATTAAGACTATAAAGGCTATGTTCAACCTTGTAGACTAGCTGCCCCGAACTGCCTGAAATAGCCCGTAAAAAGTTTCCTGAACTCGCTCGGGATAGCGCATATAGCTTGTCACCATAGTAGGCGATAGATAGGTCCCAAACATTTTCGTAGTTATTACTCCACAACTCAACACCAGAAAGCGCATCTAGTGAAAGTAGACGACGCTCATCATCGCGAGTGAACAATGCGATAACTTTGCCATCTGCAGCAAGCAGTTGCGGCTTTGTGTACTGAGTGCCATCTAGCGACACTTCCCAGCGAACATCCATTGCATCAAGATCAATATCACTTGCCACAAACCCTCTATGAGCAGCGGTTCCTTGATACCCGTACCATGAAGTCACGATAGGTACATTTTGCCCATCAAGTGGATCTGACTCTAATAAAAACTCTGTTAAGTTACTGAAACTATCACTATCAGCATCGAGTTGCGCATCATGGTTTGAGTTAGGGTCAAACTGATGTTGAACCTCCCATCCATCACTCATTCGATCTTGATCCGAATCGTAAGCTACAGGTGAAGTTCCATGAGCATGTACCTCATCACCATCCATGAGTCCGTCTGCATCAGTGTCAGCAACATTTGGATCAGTCTGGTAAGTTAACTCCTCAAGGTTAGTCAAGCCATCTGAGTCAGTGTCTTGCTGGCTAGAGTCCATATTAGGATCTAGCTGGTTATCAACTTCCCATTTGTCTGGTAGTCCATCGGCATCAGAGTCAGTATTTAGCGGATTAGTTTGATATTGATTAATCTCATCAAAATCAGTTAAGCCGTCAGCGTCTGAGTCAGAATTTAACGGATCTGTTCCATAGGTATTAACCTCTTCCCCATCGGTTAAACCATCAGCATCTGAGTCCAAGTTGAGTGGGTCAGTTTTATATACGTCTACCTCATCACCATCACTGATACCATCTGAATCCGTATCTGCTACTTGTGGATTTAGGCGTAGATTAAACTCTCTTAAATTTGTCAGTCCATCATTATCAGAATCTAAAGCAGCATCGCTAGCATCAGCATCACTTAAACCATACTGCTGCTCCCACCATGCAGGTAAACCATCTAGATCATGATCGGCAATAGCTTGATGCGTGAAGCTCGTTCTCCCAGCTAATTGAGTTATGACTGTAATATCTTGGCCATTTTTAGCCAGCGCTAAAGGTTCACCGCTAAATGTAGTACTACCAAGCAAACCATAATCATCTGTCGACCAAAACTGCAGCTTGCCTGAGTGGCTATCGCCTAACTGAGTCTGAGTTACAATGGTATCTTTTAGCCACAGTATATCTGTCGCTTCAACATCTAAATCCCCTAATAAGGTCAAGTCATCGGCATCGTATATCTGCCCTGAACCCAATATGACTTTCGATTTATCAAACGACAACTTAATTGGGTGACGTATGCCATCACTGCTGTGGTACGGAGTTTCGCCTTCTGCAACAATTTCCCCCGTCAATTGATCAATTTCCTCAAAGTGAAGATCATTTGGCGAGGTGCCATCACGTAAAAAGTAAACCCTATTGTTTGAGCTATTCCACTCATATCCTCGAGAATAACGGTTCCAATCTTCGCTTGCGGTTACCTGCCCTTGAGCATTGAATATAGTATGAGTTGCCCAAGCACCAGAGTAATCTTGAGCAAGTACAAAGTTACCTACACTTTCTAGGCCTCCGATGCCCATGGACATAGACGCAAACTCGTGAATTTGTGCACTATCATTTAAATCAACATAATGAATAGCACCAGACTCATCTCCAAGGTATAAACGCTCATGAGCCGCTGAGTATGCCATTTGGGTCGGCGTCATAAGCTCTTCAGTCATGGGCTGACGTAAATGGATTGGGTTAGTAAAGCCATTAACACTAGCTGACCAAGGATAAATTGTGCTTCCGGCCAACATGTAAATAGTCCCTTCACCATCATCGACAATTTGCGTTGCGACAAAATTGGGAATTTGCTGCTCAATATTACATACACCGCCACTACCATGCTCTGCGAGCCAACAAGCTGAATCTTGAGGAAATGCATCTAGCATTAAGCCGGTAACACTTGAAGATTGATCGTAACCGTCATGCCACTGATCTGGATACCCATCATTGTCTGAATCGACTGATGCTGCAGGATCATTTGGAAACGCATCCTGTAAGTTGCTAGAGCCATCTCCGTCGGTATCATCACTTGGAGTGTAACTATTAATCTTAATTCCAGTTTCAGTACTAGTAATAATCAAATTCTCATTACTACTAAACAATGACTGCAGGTAGCCACCTTCAAACGTTCTATATTCATCCTTGGTAAAGCTGGTATTACGATGATAAACACGGGTTTGACCTTCTTTCACTTCTAGCGTGATTAAACCACCTTGAACGGTCCAAAATCCGTCCTCAGGTTCCTCTGACACACTACCTGAATACGTTAACGTGGATGCGGTATAGATATCACCGCTACCTAACATCACGCGAGCACCGTCTTCAGACAGAATAATTGGGCCGTAAATATTATAGTCACCATGATGTGGGGAATCTTGAGAGTCGCCAAATGAGCCCGAGGCAGGGTCTAGCTCTGTGTACATGATATCGTTTGGAGAGATACCGTCTCTAAAATGATAAAGCCGTTGAGATTGGCTATTCCAAGTAACATTCTCACCACGACTAAAGTAGTTGTGCTCAGGAGCCTCGGCCAACACAGTGCCACTTTGTGTCAACAGTACCGATTGCTTTTGATAATTAGCACCATAGTTAACAAGCAAACGAGAGTCCGTTTCCACCAAATGGAATGCAGGCTCTGCTAGCGTTGTATATTCATTTAACGTTGAGTCTTCAACGTATTTGAGGGAGGTGTTTTCAAATGCGAGATATAAACGTTCATGCTTTGGCGCATAAACCATTGCAGTGACAGGGCTATCACCTAGCTCAATCACACCTGTAAAATGCTTCGTTTGCGTGTCGTACTCAAACAACTGGCTCCGACTAGGATCCGCGAAATAAATTACACCATCAGCAACACCATCGATATAAGAATTGGGCTGCTGAGCCAACCAAGTAAGGTAACATTGCTGACCATTGCCATCATTCTCGGCATAACACGAGGCGTCAGTAACATAGAAGTCAGAATTATCTCCAACGCCATCACCGTCTGTATCGATACTCTCATTAGCATCTAATGGGAAGGCATCATCTTCATCGTTAATACCATCGCCATCATCATCGTCATCTGCATTATTGCCAATACCGTCGCCGTCAGTATCAAGCGTTTCGGTTGCATCTAACGGAAAAGCATCCTCATCATCATTTGCACCGTCACCATCATCGTCATCATCTGCGTTGTTACCAATACCGTCGCCATCTGTATCCAGCGTTTCAGTTGCATCTAGCGGGAACGCATCCTCGACGTCATTTACGCCATCCCCATCATCATCTGGATCTGCATTATTGCCGACACCATCTTTGTCGAAATCCGCTGACTCGTCCTTATCTAATGGGAAGGCATCGTCTACATCAAGCACACCGTCATTATCATCATCAGTGTCTTGAGTATCAGCAATACCATCTCCATCGGTATCGACAGCGGCTGGCTTATTATCATTGGAGCTTTCACCTCCGCCTGAGCCACCACAACCGACCATGAGTAAAGCACAAAGAAACAGATAGCTTTTATTAGTCATACAAAGTCCTTTTGAAAATAGTTAATCCAACAGCCATAGGAATAACCAAGAAACGCTCATACAGAGCGTCATTCTTATTATTTTTACTTCAAGGAATGCATAGCTATCTAGCTATAAAAAAGGGAGGGGTGGGTGAATCCTTTACTAATAATCTGATCGCATCCTTGACGTTGGCAACAAAGTTACAACCATTTAACAAAAAGTTCAAGTAAACCACTAACTTAGAATTAGCTAATCAACCAATAGATTATCTATATCGACCACTCACTGTGTAGCGGCTCTAACATGCCTGCATCAGCTAGCCATTGGTAAGCTTCGGGTAAGTCTTTGCAGAATTTGGTTTCAACATTAGTCAGCACTTCATGGCTTTGCACCATGAGGCTTTTTTGTAAGGCAAGGCTACAAACAACAGCTTCAAACTTTTGATTATGCTTATTACCCCAGTCGTTGAGCTTATCTATCTCAGCCCACATTTCAGGCGTAGCTAAAACCCACTCAGTCATGTCGACTAAGCATGCCCAAGGTTGATCACAGATGGTTGCTGCCAGCTGTTTATACTCTCGGCACATACGTATGACGGTTTCAATATTCCAGCTATCAACACACTTAACGATTAAGGTTTGATCTCTGACTTCCATTTCAAATGAGCCGTGCTCTCTCACTGTGCTCTCCTACTATCAAAGTACCTTGATACACAAGATGCGCTATTTTGCCTGTCCCTGCAACAGCAAGTGTGACTATGCAATACAGGGACAATACTGACTGACTCACATACTCGTTATAAAAGTAGTTTGCCGTTAGTCGCTTACGCTTAGCATTAGTAACTTATCGTTAGCCGCATACAGATGCACGCGTTAGCTTTTACCAATTTTCTTGAAGTAGGTTTTTGCATGCTCTACTTCTTCAGGGCTTGGTCGGTAAATCATCCAGTTATCTTGCTCGTTTTTCTTGTATTTAACTTCACCTTGAGCAAAGTCAAACTCATAAAACGGGTAAAATTCCCGTAAATTGAAGAACATAGCCGGCGCAAAAAATAGAATGTCTGCCGCTAAATAGCCGCCATTAAATTTAAGCGGAATCAAACCATACATAGGTTCGCCGCCTGCTTCTGGCTTAGCTTTAAACTTATATTGTCCAAAACTTGTGGTGTTGTACTCCTTCTCAACTGCCGAGTCTTTTGTCAGTGTAAGCGCACTATCGGCATTAATTTCAACCTGAACAGCCTGATCGACACTTTTCATCGATGCCACTGAGCTACAACCACTAATTAGTGCTGCTGCAGCCACAGCTATTAACTTGTTAGTCATTTTTATCCTTAATTTTATTTTTATTCCATATACTCATGTAAGCTTTGATTTAAAACACACAGTGCTTAGCAAAATCTGCCGCTTCGTTTGCAGTCCAGTCACCTTTTGGCTTTTCTTTCATGTCTTTACACCAGGCTTCGCTGCCCACTTCTGGTGCGCAAGCTGCAAGGCCAAAAATAAGCGCAATTGCCGCTGTCGCTTTAGCGATGTGTTTGATTAACATAGCGTTATATCCTTTTTATTTTTAGTTGTTCTTGTATGAACAGGTATTCTGAAATATTAAATATTTAAGCGGATTGCTCACCTAAATCTCAGCAATCCACTGCTGAGCTTGTTGCTTTTGCTCCAATGGGAACCAGGCAACCTCGCCTTGCATAAAGGGGGCAAGCAGATTGACAGCATTGCCAACCCAATCTGGGCCGCCAACAAATACCAGAGCATCGAATGCCGGAAACTGCACTTTGTCGCCACCAGTGAGCGAGCTGACATCCCAACCTTCTAGCAGCACGTCAGCTTCCATATACAGCTTCACTTTGCCGCTATCTTGGTAGGATTTTTCGAGTAAGGGTTGTAGCTTATTTAGGTAATCTTGCGTTGATAATCGGCCACTTACAAACAGGCTGATTACATCTGGGGCGATATCATTGATTTGATACAGCATAGGTTGCTCCGTGCAAATATTCGCAAATAGATTTTGCGGCTGCGATGGCGAAATACTAGCAGACTGTTGACTTGAGGCAAGCACTGCAACTCGGCAATATCGATAGATTACCGTTTCTGTGAACTAATTTGCTAAACTGGCCTTTGGTTTCATCGTCCGTAGGCAGTATCTTCAATACACACAAGTGCTTAAGTATTAGCTCATAGGCGAGCTTTTGATAGCGGTAAGCCTTGAAAGCAGTGAGCGGTGAAAGTGGCGAGTTTTTAATAACAGTAGCAAGGCAATGATTCAGATAACCAATCGTGTAGCGATTAACGACAACGAACTAGAGTGGCAGTTTATCCGCTCTAGCGGTGCTGGCGGGCAGCACATTAATAAGGTGTCGACCGCTGCGCAGATCATCTTCGATATTAACCAATCTAGCCTACCTGAGTTTTACAAACAAAAATTATTGGCTAAAGCTGATCATCGCATTACCAAAAGCGGCAAAATCATCATTAAATGTCAGCAAAGTCGCAGTCAGGATTTTAATCGACAGCTTGCACTTGAACAGTTTGTGTCACTAGTGAAAAGCATCACTATTGTTCCTAAAGCCAGAATTGCTACCAAGGCAACTAAAGCCAGTCAGCGCCGCCGAGTCGATGCTAAAAAACAGCGCGGCGCAACTAAAGCCCTCAGACAAAAACGAGTTGATTACTAACTCCCCCTTCAAACTTTTTCTCGATAGCTGCACAAGTTGAAAATTTCTGAGCATAGGCATAGTTTTACAACTATTTCTAAGTACCAACCGAATTTACGTGATAAATTATTATTAGTTCAAAATCGACAACGAATTAAGGATTTACCTATGACCACCCAAGCAAAAATACTGCTAGTTAACGGCCCTAATCTTAATCTACTAGGTCGCCGTGAACCGGGTTTGTATGGTAACGATACCCTTAATGATGTCGTCGAGCGTGCTGAACAACAAGCCAGCAATGCTGATGTCGAGTTTGAACATATTCAGTCAAATGCTGAGCATGAGCTGATTAACGCTATTCATGCAACTGATGCGCAATTCATCGTGATTAACCCTGCCGCTTTTACCCATACAAGTGTCGCCCTGCGTGATGCTCTAGTTGGGGTAAATATTCCATTTATCGAACTGCATATTACAAATGTTCATGCCCGTGAACCATTTCGCCATCACTCTTATCTATCAGATAAAGCTGTAGGGGTGATTTGCGGGCTCGGCACTAAGGGTTATGAGTTTGCTATGCAAGCAGCCATCGAGCATGTAACTAAATTACCAAAGCTCAGTGACTAACCAAGCTAATACAAATGAGTAAGTTAAAAGCGGATGTACAAATCATCCAGGCGGGTATTTTCAGCCAATGGGACTCACAAAGCACTGAACTACCGAGGTTCTTGAAAGCAACGGTACATGTGCCAGCTGAAATCGACATCGAATTCGGTTTTGTGACTAGGATTAAAAAAGCCAAAAACCAAAAGCTCAGATACTGTATTTATCATCCAGATATTCCAGACGCTGACGGCAACATTCGTGCCCCCTTTGATGGTGAGATGTACATAAAGGAAAACGATTGGCGCTTTTACCTAGGCGATACAATTTGGGCGCCAATTAACAATAAAACTGGTAACTGGCGCATGACGCTAGAGCTAAATGGCAAAGTCGTTGCTGACAAAACCTTTAAAGTGCACCTACCAAGCGAGTTGCCAGCGGGCTGATGGATGTTGGCTTACAGGCCTTAACCTAGCAGCAGTTAATCGTTACCAGCTATCTCTTTGCTACATCCTCAGCAGTTATCTCGGCAACAACAGCACAATTACGCCCTTGCTCTTTAGCTTGATACAAGGCTTCATCTGCCGTGACTTTAAGCTGATGCCAATCACGCACGCACTGCTCACGGCTAACAGGCTCGGTCGCGCCAATTGATATTGTCATATCAAGCGATACGCCTTCTGCTTCGATTGGGGTGTCGGCAATCACCTTGTTAATTCGGTTCAAAATATCTTTAGGTAAATTGCTCGACTCCAATGCCAACAGCAAAATAAACTCTTCACCACCCCAACGCGCCAAAATATCTTTATCTCTGAAATGCGCAGACAAACGATTTGCCATGGTCTTGAGCACAATATCACCTGCGGCATGGCCATAAGTGTCGTTAACGCGTTTAAAGAAATCAGCATCTAAAATCACCACACTATAAAATGGTGCCTTGCTGTCAGGGAGTCTAGTCGCGACCCAATCTTCAATGTAGCGGCGGTTATATAACCCCGTGAGCGCATCCTGGTTAGACTGATGAAACAAATCCTTATTGGTCGAACTTAGCTTACTAATATGACGAGTGTTGGAGCGATAACGTTGCAGCAACCAGGCCACTGCCATACTGATAATGACAGTTACCAGAATCCAAAACTTTTCGTTTAACTGTTTGCGCTCCAAATCAGCCTGTTTCAAGCTGTTTTCTGCTGTTAGCAGGGCAATCTGCTCTTCTTTTAGCTCATTTTCAAACTGCTCTTGTAGTTCAAGCATGCGCGCTTCACGGTTTTCAAACAGTACCTGCTGCGTGCCTTCATAAAAGTGCTTTAAATGCACAATGGCTAACGGATATTGCTCTGCGGCTTGATAGACTTCACTCAATAACTGATGAGTTTCCAGTACAAGCTCAGTGGTTTTTACCTGCTCAAATACCTTGAGTGCGGCTTTAGCATTGGTGATAGCGGAATCGTATTCAGCAAAGGCAAACTCAATCTTACTTATCTCAAGTAAGCAGCGATTGTAGTAAGTGGGGTCGTAAAAATCTTCAGATAACTCAAGGCACTGCTCAATAAGTGGTCTCGCTTCACCATAGCGCTCCTGCCTAAGCAGAATGCTTGCCTGCGCCCACAAACCATGGGTAAGCAAAGACGCACTGTCAGCTTTTCGGGCAACAGCAACGCTTTTTTCGCTGTAATTGAGCGCCTTAGTCAAATCATCAACCTCAAGGTAAAGCTGGCTACCATTGGTGTACAGCACCACCAGGTGTTCATTGGTAATATGCTCACCTTGTAGGTAAATACCAATAGCGCGCTCGTTATATTTAATCGCTTCTTGCCATTCTTTAATCCGCGAATAAATCACCGAGATATTGGAATAAAGCTTGCTCAAATAAGCTAGGTTCTTGCCCGGCTCTATGTATGAAATCGCGCGCTGGTAATCGGTTATCGATTCTTCATAATTCAATCGACGTGAATAGAGCACACCACGAGCATTTAGTGCACGCGATAGCAGTCTGTGGTAATGCAGTTCTTCAGCAAGCGGGATAGCGATATTGATCTTGTCAAACGCGGCTTCGCCTTGACCACTTCTGGCAAGCAAAATGGCATTTAAGGTCATTGCTTCAGCAATAATCCACCGTTCATTGTGTTTATTACCCAGAGCAAGCATTTTGTCAGCACATTGTTGAGCCTGCTCAAGATCTGACTTAATCACATAAATGTCATGCAAAGTGCGATGGTATAGCGCCATGAAAAGCAGGTTTTGCTCAAACTGCCATTGATTGCGTAGCTGCTGCATGCGCTCAAGCACAAAATCGGGCTCTTGTTCCATGCGGTAAAACAGCTTAACTAACTGCATCCCTTGTGGAGTTTCTCTGAGCATGGTGAGCGGATCAAATATGTTGTCATCGCTGCTAGATTTACCACTCTGGGAGTATGAGTTTGCATTAGAGGGATTTACATTAGCAGGATTTGCAGCTGAGGTGTTTACAACTGATAGCGACGTAGCTAGTGCTGCTGAACTAGTGGTAAGCGAGAATAACGAGAAGAGGACAAGTATTAAAGACAAAGCCAACAACCGCACAAAAGGCGCGCCAGTGCGATGAGCGATCTGCCCGCATGTCATCACTGGGTTTGAGCAACGACAACTAATCATATTGGCAACTAACGTTTGGCAGAACTTCACTCTCAACCTCACAATTATAGGGTTAATAAACCGGGGTAAACCAATCCCTCAAAAGACGATTCACTATCGCAGACTCTTCACGCGTCCTTTTGCATTTCGAGTATCTAATAAAGCATAGAATGCGAAAATAAAAACACGTTACTCAGTGCCGACAGCGCCCTTGCGGCTTGTTATAATTGTTGTTTAATTTAGCTGAGTTCCCATCATGTCGCTCTTATCATCACTTACTAATGCTATCACCTCACGCCAACAGTTTCTGTTATCTGCGGAACAAAGCAACACCAGTTGCTACCGACTTTTTCATGGCACAGTTGAGGGAAAACAAGGACTTAATATAGATAGGTATGGTGACGCCTGGTTAATTCAAACTTTTCATCAATCGCTAGAGCAAGACGAACTTGAGCTGATCACTCAAGAACTTAACAAGCTGATTGAGTTACCTGTGGTGTATAACGATCGCTCAAAGAGTAACTCGCGCGTACAAAATCAGCTTGTTGAAGACGATAATGATATAGCAACAACACAAACTGTGATGCATGAAAATGGCATCGCCTTTACCACTAAGTTGCGCCATGAAGGGCAAGACCCACTGTTATTTTTAGATATGCGAATTGGCCGCGAGTATGTGCGAGACAACAGCCAGGGCAAAACCGTGCTAAATCTGTTCTCCTACACCTGTGGAATCGGTACAGCTGCGGCTGTTGGCGGCGCTTGCAAGGTTACTAACGTGGATTTTTCATCATTTGCATTGGCAGCAGGTAAACTCAACGCTGAGCTCAATAATGTCAGCGAGCGGTGTGAGTTTATTCAAAGTGACGTGTTCCCAGCTATAAGACAGCTTGCTGGGCTTAATGTTGGCGGGCGCCGCAATCAACGCTTACCTAAATATCCAAAACTAACAGCTCAGCAATTCGATCTAGTGTTTCTAGACCCACCACGATATGCCAAAAGCCCATTTGGTATCGTGGACTTAATTAATGATTACCAAGGCTTATTTAAACCTGCACTGCTTGCAACCAACTCGGGCGGCACCATTGTTTGCTGTAACAATGTCGCTAAGGTCGACAAAGACACCTGGTTTAATCAACTGGTACGCTGCGTTGAAAAGCAAGGGCGACAAGTCACCAAAGCACAATGGTTAGATTGCCATCAAGACTTTCCATCGTTTGACGGCAATCACCCACTTAAGATAGTAGCGCTAACGTTAAGCTAGCAAAGCCGCGGCTAAGCGCTAAGCGTTAAGCGTTAAGCGTTAAGCACCACTCATTCTCGCTCTTACAAATTGAGGTTTGTAAGAGCTAGCGTTCACACAAGTCAACTAGGCTTGTGTGATGTCCGTGCAATACTTTAGCGTATTCTTCCTAGCAGACGCCCCTACAAGACAACCCTAGAACACGACTCATCTATACTGTAAGTCCATTGAGGCAAATTTAGCTCGAGAGAAAGATTTGGCCTGAGCGCAAGGTAATCATATACAAATCAACCTACACAATAATCGACCTAATATCCCTATTTATATACCTAATTTCATACCTTCTCCTTCGGTATTAAGCCAGCCAAACCACACAGCTTTAAGCCACTTTAGCCTTTAATCATTAATAAAAAGCTAAACAAAGAATTGATCACAAATTTGATCTTCACCAGCTAACCAATACACCACAGTTGAGCTACATCACACACTTAATACCTATAAATGGTTACATTCAGCCACAACAAAAAACACATGTATAGATACTCGCATAGCGTACGCTTTAAATGAAATCAGTCATTATCAGTAGCCTCACCTTTTCGCTAATTGTCTCGCCGTTAACACTGGCGCAAGACCTGCCGCGCTTAAAAGGCAGAACTATGGGTAATGACTATCTCGTGACTTGGGATGATGAGCACCATAGCCCGAAAAAGATGATTTCCTTATACCAACAAATTGAGCAGCGTTTATCGAATATCAGCAGTGCAATGTCGACCTGGGATAAGCAGTCAGAATTAAGCCAAATCAACCAATCCATCGCGACGACTAATATCACCATGTCGCCTGAGTTAACACACGTTGTGGTTGAAGCTAAAAGATTGGCTGAGCTTACTCAGGGATCGCTTGATGTCACCGTCACCCCATTAATACAACTTTGGGGATTCGGCGAAGACTCAAAAGCACGTACTCAACCATCAGATGCAGCAATTGCCCATGCCATGACACAAGTCGGCATAGACAAAATCAGCATTAATGGTAACCAGTTAACCCGCGAACATGATGAGGTTCGCATCAATTTGTCGGCCATCGCTAAGGGATACGGGGTCGACGCCATCGCCGAGGTGCTAAAGGAAAACGGTATCAACAACTTCCTGGTTGATATCGGCGGCGAAGTAAAAGTAAGTGGCACTAAACAGGATGAACCTTGGGTGGTTGGCATTGAAAAGCCTGCGGCTTATGCAGCTAACCCGATGACAGCAATAGCGTTAACCAATAAAGCAGTGGCGACGTCAGGAGACTACCGCAACTACTTTAAACAAGATGGCAAACACTATTCGCACATCATCAACCCAAAAACCGGCAAACCCGTACCACATCAAGTGGTATCAACCACTGTTATTCATGACTCATGCATGACAGCGGACGGATTAGCCACCGCTTTGATGATTATGCCGATCAAGGACTCGTTAGCATTAGCTGAAAAAATGGCGCTGCCAGTGATGATTATTGAAAACCAGGTTGATGAGCTGGTTATTCATGAGTCATCCGCATTTAAGCAGTACCAACCCTAATTGGTTGATTAGATGCAACCTCTAGGGTGATTACAACTAGACGCATAGCACATATGCTAGCAGGGGAAATATGATGAAAAACACCTTTAAACTAAGCTTAGTTTGCGCTTCTATTTTTGCGTTAAGCGCCTGTGGTAGTGATGACACAGACACGACTTACCTAGAAGAGCAGATCCAAACGCTTGAGCAACAAAACGCTAAGTTAGAAAAAGAAAAAGCTGCAGTACAAGAAGAGTCAGATAAGTACCGCGACGAGAACGCTGAACTAGTAGCTTCTAACAACCAGCTACAAGACAAAGCTGTTGGCTATATTAGCAACTTCCAGGATCAGTGTGCTGAAGCTGGCGTAAGCTTTGATTACGAAAATCCAAATCCAGACAACCCTTACGTCAACAATGGCAACACGCCTGAGATGATGGTTGCCAGCTCTTCGCTAGTCGGCGTGTTTGGCGCACCTGAAATCCCGGTCGATCACAATGTAGGTAAAGACTGCACAACATGTCACAGTGACGGCCACGACCAAGGTATGGCTTGCGACAGTTGCCACAATCACGCCAGTACTGTTCCTGATCCAGAGCCGGATCCAGATCCATCTGTTCCAGGTGAGCCAGGCAAACCAACTCACCCTGCAGACGGTAACTGGGATGGTTTAACCGGTGCTTCAGGTCCAAACACCTTCTACTACAATGCAGACGGCGCTTCGTTTGTTAATGCTGAGTTCCTAGAGTCTCGCCTAGGTAAGATGAACACCTTCTACGAGTGGAAAGAGTCTGCAGACGGTGTAAGCGATATTAAACAAGCGTGTGGTCTACCAAATCGCGAGCACATTACTCACAAGTTCCCAACTGATGGTAAGAGCTACAAGCTAGCTGAATACTCAAACTTCAAGGGCGCAGCCACTTTCATCACCCAACGTGAAGAAAACGGTGAGTCAATTGCAAGTGCAGCAACGTTTGGCCCAGGCATGCACAAAGGTGAAGACGGTGAGTACTACGTCACGCTAAGTATTGGTAAAAACAATACTTGTGTGAACCTAGTGAACAACAATGCAGGTGAAATCCACTATTACGAGTTCGACACTCGCTCAAGTGTGAAAAAAGGTTCACCAGATATGGGCGCTCGTAACGCTGGTGCACGTATTCAAGTATCAACTGATTACCACGAAACTGTCCTGAAAGGTCCGGATTGGTCTACGCCAGTTTATGGTGCAGACGGCCAACCATTCGCACCTGCAGATGTTGACTGGAATACCGTTGGTGCATGTTCATTAACGCTTAAAGTAGAAACTATCTACCCTCTAGGTTAATGCCTACTCTAGGTTAATAGTTACCTTTGGCTGCTCCCAAGCCAACCCAAGGCCCTCGTTATGAGGGCCTTTTTTTATCTACAATTTATCAACTTAAGTTATTTACTTAAGCAGTTCAGATAAATTGGTCAGCTCCTCTCTTGCTGCAAGCTTAGATCTTTCATCCAAGTAAAGCGTGCACTCACACAAGAGTATACTCTGCCCTCAATTAGCTGATGAAATCATTTCAGCAATACTTAAGTGAACCCAAAAGTAAAATGCCCAAAATACCAATAAAGAGGTATTTTACTTTGCTTAAATAATCAACAACCGCTTATCCAGTAAACCGCACGCCTACCCTAAAACTGTTCATAAATAAAGCATCTGGTCAGTTACGTTAGGAACATTTAATTAATAAAGCACTAATTCTTTTACATGTTTTCGTGATGCGCATCACTACTAGTCAATTTCAAGATCACATTTCTGTCGCAAGTTTCTAGAACATTCATTTACTCATGAACTTCATCACAAAATAGTTACCCCTAAGTGAGTACATTTTGCCAAAGCTAAGTAGATGTAAACCCAGTTATGGTTTTTGTTAATTAAGGTAAAAATGAAGCGAATTTTTCTCATTGTCAGTGCTATTGGTTTGTTGCTATCTCCGCAATCTTACGCAGAGCATTTGCCACGCTTAAAAGGCAAGACCATGGGTAACACCTACCGTGTCACTTGGGTTGGTGACTACAAAGACGTGGAGCACATGATTGATATTCGCAATCAAATCGAAGTGCGTCTCGCCGAGATTAACAAATCTATGTCGACCTGGGATAAACAGTCTGAACTAAGCCTAATTAACCATTCCGCGCAAACACAAAATATTAAGCTGTCGAGCGCCCTAGCCAAAGTCGTGACTGAAGCTAAGCGCCTAGGCGAACTAACTAACGGTGCATTAGATGTCACTATAGATCCGCTTATTCAGCTATGGGGATTTGGCGCTGACTCACAAGCGCCGACTAAGCCAAGCCTTGATGAAGTACACCAAGCCATGACCAAGGTGGGTATCGGCAAAATTACCATCAATGGCAATCAACTATCACGCGAACATGATGGTGTTCGCATCAATTTATCGGCCATCGCTAAGGGATACGGGGTCGATGCCATCGCCGAGGTGCTAAAGGAGAACCATATCAACAACTTCCTGGTTGATATCGGCGGCGAAGTAAAAGTTAGCGGCACCAGAGGAAACCAACCTTGGGTTGTGGGCGTTGAAAAGCCAGCAGCTTATGCAGCAAGCCCTATGGTGGCAGTTGGGTTAACCGATAAAGCCGTTGCGACATCAGGAGATTATCGCAACTACTTTAAACAAGACGGTCAACACTTCTCGCACATCATAGACCCAAAAACTGGCCAACCTACACCACATCAAGTGGTATCGACCACAGTTATTCATGACTCATGCATGACTGCGGACGGGTTGGCCACCGCTTTGATGATTATGCCGATCAAGGATTCGTTAGCATTAGCAGAAAAAATGGCACTGCCGGTGATGATTATTGAAAACCGCTCAAATGAGCTGGTGATCCATGAATCATCTGCCTTCAAGCAGTACCTGCCTTAACTGGTAAAAACCAGCAACGGGTGAATAAAAACTAATTGCATAGCAAGTATGCTAGCAGGGGAAATATGATGAAAAACACGTTTAAACTAAGCCTTGTATGTGCTTCTATTTTCGCGTTAACCGCGTGTGGTAGTGATGATACCGACACAACGTATCTAGAAGAACAAATTCAAACACTTGAAGCTCAAAACGAAAAGTTAGCTAAAGAAAAAGCAAGTGTTCAGGCCGAGTCAGATCAATATCGCGACCAAGCAGCTGAACTAGCTGCGACTAACGACCAACTGCAAGAAAAAGCGGTTGGTTATATCAGCAACTTCCAAGAGCAATGTGCTGAAGTGGGTGTAAGTTTTGATTACGAAAATCCAAACCCGGATAACCCATATATCAACAATGGTAAGACACCAGATATGCTACGTGCTTTATCTGCATTACCAGCAGCTGCAATGCCAAGCCAGCCAGCAGACCACGAAGGTCGTGACAACAACACTTGTACGGGTTGTCACTCAGCTCAAGCTCCTGATCAACACTTTGGTGAAAACTGCACAAGTTGCCACACTGTTGCAGAGCCAGGCCCAGACCCTGAGCCAGAACCAGAGCCAGATCCAGGTGCACCAGGTGTTGCAACCCACCCTGAAGGCGCAACAGATGGCGACGGATGGGCAGCATTTGATGCATACACTGGCGCAAGTGCGGGCACCTTCTACTACGCTAAAGACAATGCATCTTTCCTAAATGCCGAGTACCTAAATACTCGCTTTGGTAAGATGAATACTTTCTATGAGTGGAAGGAATCAAGCAACGGCACAAGCGATGTTAAGACCGCCTGTGGTATGCCAAATCGCGAGCACATCACTACAATGTTCCCTGATGACGGCAAGTCATACGAGCTATCTGAGTACAGTAACTTCAAGGGTGCAGCTACCTTTATCACTCAACGTGAAGAAAATGGCGAATCAATTGCAAGTGCTGCAACATTTGGCCCAGGTATGCACAAGGGTGAAGATGGTGAGTTCTACGTGACTATGCTAATTACCAAGAACAATACTTGTAAGAACTTGGTAAATAATAATAAAGGTGAAATCCACTACTACGAGTTTGACACTCGCTCTAATGTGAAGCTTGGTTCGCCAGATCTAGGTGCCCGTAACGCTGGTGCGCGTATTCAAGTTTCTACTGACTATGCAGAATCAGAGCTAAGAAGCTTTGACTGGTTCACTCCAGTTTACGGCGGCAATGGCCAAACATTTGACCCAACAACTGTTGATTGGAACACTGTTGGTGCATGTAGCCTAAGCTTAAAAGTTGAAGTTATTTACCCACTAGGTTAATCCTCAGCTTCAGTTTCTCCCATACTAGAAAGGCCCTCATTTGAGGGCCTTTCCACATCCTATATAAGGGTTATGGCTTCACCAATGTAGCATCACCTGCTTTCATCATTAGTGAGTGAGCGCGCTCAGTTTGCTCTGTCGTACTGAGTGATTTTATTGTATCAACATAAACCCAATCACTGCGCACTTGCGCTGCAGTGAAAGTTAGCACCATATAACCTCGGTCACGTAAGTTGGTGTATTTTAAGTCATCAACTAATCCTACAATCGCCGCCTCAGTTTGGGGCATATCGGCATCAGCAATACCAAGATAATATTCCATACCAGGAGACGAGACTGAGCTAGTGGCAAACTCTACACCCACTTTTTCACCGCTTGCATCCGTTAAGTGGTTTGCCCATGCATTATGAGTATCTCCAGCCACCACAACCAGGTTCTTTTGCTGAGACTTAGCCGTAGCTAAAATCACCTCACGCTCATATGCATATCCGTCCCAAGCATCCAGATTATAAGGAATTGAAGGTAGTTGCAGCATGGCGACTACCTCTGGCGTTAATCTAGCCTGATTTACTTGTAAGTATGCCAGCTCATCAACTGTGAGTGTTGGATCTCCGGCTGCCGCTCTTGCTGCTAACTGTGCCAAACCTGCAAGTTCAGCAAACTCGCCTATCTCCATTTGCTGGGTCGCAATGGCGGCTGGCAAGGTCATTTTGCCCATTAATACTTGCTGACCTAACACTTGCCATTTTGCAGTCGACTCTAACATCGACTGTTGTAACCACTGCAATTGCTCCTGACCCAGCAAGGTGCGTTCAACATTTGTCACATCAGCCATAAAGCTGTCACTATTAAATGCACCCGATGTTGGGTCTATATAGTTGGCATAGTTAAGCTGTTCATCACGTGCGATAACGCGAGTGTCTAACATGTGTAAATCAACAAGTTCACCAAACTTAAAGCTACGGTAAATCTCTTCATGGTTGCCCTCGCTCCAAGGGCGGATCGGTAACCACTCAAAGTAGGCCTGTAGGGCAGCTTGTTTACGAACATCAAAGTCACCTTCGCCGTCATTGTGATTCTCTGCGCCATCTTTCCAGGTATCATTGGTGACCTCATGGTCGTCCCAAACATTGATAAACGCGACGTTTTGATGCAGCTTTTGCAAACTTGCATCACTGCGATATTGCCCATAGCGGGTACGATAATCACTTAGAGACAGTAATTCACCTTCTGGGAAAACTTGACGATTCATTGCCTCAGCATTGTCACTGGCGTATTCACCTCGCCCATATTCATACAAGTAGTCACCAAGGTGTAGCACCGCATCGAGATCAGTCCGCCGAGCTGCCATTTCATAAACATTAAAATAACCAGCCGGAAAGTTCGAACACGACATGACAGCAAACTTAACTTGATCAACATCTCCTTGAGGCAAGGTCTTAGTCTTGCCAATAACCGAGGTGTTATCTCCAGATTTAAAGCGATAATAGTAACTAGTGCCCGGCTCTAACCCCACAGCATCAATTTTAACTGTGTAATCTCGGTCACTATTGGTTGTGGTAGAACCATTGGTGACTAGCTGGCTAAAGTCCTCATCGGTGGCAACCTCCCAAGCTAGACTAACTTCACCCTCTATTTCTGGCGTTACCCTTGTCCATAAAATCACTGCATCTTGAGCTGGGTCACCACTAGCAATACCGTGATTAAACTTGCCATATAGGGCATTATCATCACTATCGCAACCCATTAAACCATATGAAATCACAACTGTACCAAGGCCTTTGGCCGACATGGCTAAAAAGTCACGACGCGTGATACTGCTTTTAGTATTTGCCCCTAACATACTCATCCCTCTTGTTATTATTTCTGCCGCATCATTCGGCATAGACTCACCTGCTCACAGGTCTGATGAGTGGCTAAGCTAACGAGCAAAAATGACGCACAAGTGACAGTGAGATGACATTCTCATCTCATCATTAAGGAATTGCTTAGTTTGAGTATGCTTTTAGGCTGGGTACTACACCGGATTTTGAGTGAATACCAACTAAAGCGATGAGAGAACAAAAACGCCGCTTAACTCGCGGCGCTTTATATATTTTTGAATGGTGAATAACTAAAACAGTAAACTGATTTAAAACTTACCCAACAATGACTCATCAAAGTCATCTGCTGTAATACCTAAATTCAAGCTGTCTATCTGGTTTTGTACCTGCTCAAGCTCAGCATTCACTTTCGACATGGTTAACGTGTTGTCATCTAGCTCATACACCATAGCTAGGCTTTGGTAGTAAAACAGCAATATGATCAATGCATCTTGATTATCGTCTTTTGCCGCTGATTGAATTGCAGCGAGTTTTTTAAAGATTTTGTTTTGCAGTTGCTTAACCTGCCAAACATAGTAAACCTCGAAAAATAGCGGCTTGTTGCGGTTAACACGCACCAGCACAGTACACACCATTACCGCTAAAATGACACCCAGCAGGTTTAAATTAAAATTGCCGGTACTGCCATCAGGCATAGCCTCTGCGCCCCAAAAGGCAATTAGCACTTGGCCAAACACCACTGATAAAATTGCCAATATAGCCACCAGCCCTAACTGGACCCGGTTATTCATCATCCGATACTGCTTTTTATTGATGACTGCTAACTTCATTATTCCTCTTCTTATTAACCGTTTACTTTGGTTACATTTATGTCTAATCGCCTACAAGCTATAGCATACTTGGTTACTTAGGGCCTGTTGATCTTTCAAGATTATTTTTGCAGCTGCTTGTTGGAAATTTATACAAGACAACGACTTTGATGTGTGGTTGTTCCACATGATAAGTCGTTAACGCAGTAGAAATGACAACAAGCGCTGCCTGAAAGGTTCGTTTAAAAGCACTTTACTCTTTGTTGCGAGCGAATTTGTTTAGGTGACTAGACGTCATCGCTCGCGTCGCGATTAAAGTGCTTTTAATTCGAACAAATTCTAATCAGCAAAGGTCAGCAGGCCCTAGTGTTTCTCGACCACCAAAAAACCAACATCTGCACCAACACACAAAAACATCAGCTCAACAGCGATAACACCTACAGCCAACATTTGCTGAAAAAGCATACACACCAGACCAGTCGACTGTATTTTTACGTAGGCTGTACTTAAAATTGCTTGCTTGGTTTCGGCGGACAGACTTTAACCGCCACACAGTTTTAACCGCAAAGTCTTATATATTACTTAAGCCGATTTAAAACTTAAGACTTTATCTTTCACCAGCGGTTTTTGACTCACCTATACTTCAAATACACCTGTGCTCATTATATGGAGCACTGCATTATTTTCACGCGCAAATGAATAAGGAGTTCCATGCAGTTAGTTTACTCTCTTGGTGAACTGGAATCTTTTCTGATCGCGATTCTAGTTTTATTTATTGGTCATAATGTTAATCGCCACGTACCGTTTTTACGTCGCTACAATATTCCAGAACCAATTGTTGGCGGCTTGATAGTCGCAGCAGTGATCACTATTTTACACTTCAACAATATCGTGTTGGAGTTCAGTCTCTCCATGCAAAACACCCTCATGTTGATGTTTTTCAGTACCGTTGGTCTCGCGGCTAACTATAAGCTGTTAATGAAAGGCGGCGCTAAGGTATTTTGGTTTTTAGGCATCGCCTCCTTGTACATCATCATCCAAAATGGTGTGGGTGTTGCTTTAGCATCATCGCTAGGGCTAGAGCCCTTGATGGGGCTGATTGCAGGCTCGATCACCTTGTCTGGCGGTCATGGTACAGGCGCTGCTTGGGCGCAAACCTTTTACGACCAATACGGCATTCAAACCTTAGAGTTTGCTATGGCGGCAGCCACCTTCGGCTTAGTCATGGGCGGGATTATTGGCGGCCCGGTTGCTCAGCGTTTGATTAACAAAAATGACCTTGAGTCGGCGTACGGTGTCGGTGGAAATCATCATAAGGATCATCCAGATCTGGTCACATACGATCAGTTGGAAGAAGACAGGGTGACAGCCAAGAGCATTTTAGAAGTACTGTTTATCCTGCTACTTTGTGTTGCTGGCGCGCAGTGGATTGGCAACTTGGTAGCCGAGCATAATATTGGCTTTTTAAAAATGCCAAACTTCGTCTATGCCCTATTTTTAGGCGTAGTGATCACCAATATCACTGAAGTATCTAGTGGCTATAAGATTAACAGTGAGTGCGTGGATATTCTGGGTACAGTATCACTATCATTATTCTTGTCGATGGCGTTGATGAACTTAAAGCTTTGGGAAATCTTCGATCTGGCTTTACCGCTACTGGTCATTCTGATGGCTCAAACCGCCATTTTGGCAATGTTTGCTTACTTTGTTACCTTCCGTCTTATGGGGAGTAACTATGACTCAGCGGTTATCGCTGGCGGTCACTGCGGCTTTGGCATGGGCGCAACCCCAACAGCTGTAATGAACATGGGCGCACTAGTATCACGCACTGGCCCATCACCACAAGCATTTATGATTGTGCCGATTGTCGGCGCATTTTTCATTGATATTGTTAACGCCATTATCTTGCAGGGTTATTTGAGCTTTATTGGGTAAAGCGCTGCTAGATTTGTAACGTACTAGTTTGTAGCGCTCTATTTGGCTGAGATAAGCATACTTAACAGCAAAATAAAGAGCCCACCTTCTGAAGAAGGTGGCTTTATGTTAGCAGTCGAGAAGGGAGCATAGCCTAAACAGCTAAACTTAAAGCATAGTTGCGATGACATTTAAAGCCGTTGAAAACATGGATGTTTTCGTCGAGTCCACACGGAAGTGTTCACGACGTGCTTTAAATGCCATTGTAACGTGAGCTAATTGATAAAGTTACCTGATCTGAAGAACACTAGAAATTACAGGTAAAGCCTAATTGATGATAACCACCTATTGAAGTAGGTGGTTTAGCGCTGAAAACAAAAATGCCAGTCAGATTAACCTGACTGGCATTTTTATTATGAACCTTATGTCGAGGCACTATTGCGCTCTCGGGCAAGCATTAATCGTGGCTATGTCCGTGACCACCACAACCGCACTGATGAATTGCGTAACCTTCGCCTTCGTCAGTAATGCGGCCATTGCCAGCGAACAGATCAAACAACTGCTCAGCACTCATATCTTGTGCCTGACAAGTAAAGTAAGTTGCATCGCCGCCAAATTCAGATGCCATTAACGCTAACCACTGCTCACGCGGCTTTGGTTTGTGCTGCTGCATTAACTGAATGACATTACGACCATGAATTGATTTTGACATTAGCGACTCCTACATCTTTAAAGACTAATTATACTGCTTGGGTTGTACTCAGGTACGTGCGTTAGCTCATGTTTTACTCACGCTGCACCCGTGACGGCTTATATTGAATATTTGGGTTTTACTAGCACTACAACGCCAAACTGGCATCTGAAGTTAGCTTGCTAGAACACGCCAGTACATATCCTTCAGCCACTTCTTGTGGTGTCAGCCCTGCGCTGCTTTTGCTATTAACTTCACCCTTGGTGACTTTACATTTACATGAGCCGCATACACCGCTTCGACACGCCGCCACAATAGGTAGCCCTGCCGACTCTATGCCTTCAAGTAAAGACTGCGCACCAGTAAGTTCAATGGATGTGGCTGATTGCCCTGCTGCAGACACCTCAAGCATAAAGCGCGCAGATGCATCACCACCTGCTGAACTAGCATCAAGTTCAGTTGGCGCACTACCAAAGCTCTCTTGGTGAAAGTTCGCCATGTTAAACCCAGCTTGCTCTAGCATTTGCTTAACCGCTTGCATGTATGGGTCTGGCCCGCAGATAAACACGGTACGGCTTTGATAATCTGGCACCAGCTTAGCAAGCTTATCAATGTCTAAACGCCCAGACTCTAGTGCAGTATCTTGATATAACTTGGTTAAATCACTCTGACTCTCTGCGCTTTCAAGTACATAACCTAGCGACATGCTTTGATTACGCTCAGTCATCTGCGCCATGGCTTTAGCGAAAATCACATCGCTTGCACTTCTTGCGCTATGCACAAATGCGATATCACTGCCCACCTGAGTATCGTTAAGCCAGCGCGACATTGAATGCATTGGCGTCACACCACTACCGGCGCTTAAAAACAGGTATTTTTCGGCCTGAATATCAATCAAATTAAATAGTCCGTCTGGCCCAGTTACGCTAACGGTATCGCCAACGTTTAGAGTATTGGCTAAGTGATTAGATACTAAGCCATCAGGAATTTCCTTAATTGTGACCACTAGCGAATATGGTCGCGATGGTGATGACGCTATGGTATAGCTGCGATAAACCTGCTTGCCATCTATGTTGAGTTTGAAGGTTAAAAATTGCCCCGGTTTAAAGTTGAATTTAACCGGCTTTAAACCCTGAAAACGAAAGCTAACTACATCATGAGTTTCATGCCATTTCTCGATACAGTTAAGCTCAACTTCACCGCGCTGCCACTCGGCGGCGGTTAATAAAGACTTACCATCAAGCTGACTCTCAATGGCAGCAATTTGCTGACCTGACTGTTTTTCACCTAAAGCACTAGCAAAAGAGAAACCACTGCCACCAGCAGGTTTATCTGCAACTTTACTCGTTTGAGCATCAGACTGTTTAGCTGCATCAGCGCTGGCTTGCTTAGTGGAAAGCGCAGTGGCAAATGAAAATCCACTCGACGTTACAGGCTTAGTCTCTTGAGTTGATTTTTCGGCTTGTTTGTCAGCCAACGCGGATGAGAAAGAAAACCCAGACATTGTCATATCACACCTATGCAGTAGGGTTAGTTGTACGATTAAAGCGGCGACACATTTACCTGAACTAGGGAGAGAGGAGGGTTTGTGTCGCCGCTTTGCTTTACACCGCTATGGGTTATATAGCGATTCTTTATACAAGGTTTTATACCCTGATAGCTTATGCCGCCTTGTTAAGCATGGCTGTTAGGTCAGTTTGCACATCAGTGGTGTTACGCAGACCAAATTGCTCTTCAAGGATTTTAGCTAGGTTTTCAGTTAAGAACGCTGGCGGTGTTGGACCTGTGCGGATGTTCTTCACACCGAGTGATAGCAGCGTTAGCAATACCACAATCGCTTTTTGCTCGAACCAAGAAAGTACTAGGTGTAGCGGCAGCTCATTAATATCACACTCAAAAATATCTTTAAGTGCTAGTGCTAATTGAATCGCAGAGTAAGCATCATTACACTGACCAATATCCAGCAGGCGTGGAATACCGTTGATATCACCAAAATCTAGGGTGTTGAACTTGTACTTACCACAACCTAACGTCAGGATTAATGAGTCATCCGGTACTGATTTAGCAAGGTCAGTAAAGTAGCTACGCTCTGATTTATCGCCGTCACAACCACCGATTAAGAAGAAGTTTTTAATCGAGCCATTTTTCACATTTTCAACCACAGTTGGCGCTGCAGCCATTAGGGCGTTGCGGGCGAAGCCTATGGTGATCATGTGTGGGATTTCATCGTACTTGAAGCCTTCAAGCTCAAGCGCTTTATTGATTACGATGCCAAAATCATCGCCTTCAACGTGAGTAACACCAGGCCAGCCAACGATGCTGCGGGTAAAGATGCGATCGGCGTAATCACCTACATTCGGGTCGATAATACAGTTAGAGGTCATCACAACTGCGCCAGGGAAAGTACCAAATTCAGACTGCTGGTTTTGCCAAGCGCTACCATAGTTACCAACAAGGTGTGGGTACTTCTTCAGCTCAGGGTAAGCCAGTGCTGGTAACATTTCACCGTGGGTGTATACGTTAATGCCCTTACCTTCAGTTTGCTGCAGAATAAGCTCAAGGTCTTTCATGTCGTGACCTGAAACCAAAATCGCTTTACCAGCGACACTCTTAGTGTTCACTTGCGTTGGCTCAGGGTGACCAAACGCAGCTGTTTCACCACTATCTAGCATTTCCATCACGCGGTAGTTCAGCTGGCCGATTTCCATTGCGGTGTTAAATAGCTTGTCAGCATCCGCTGAATCTTCACCAACAAAGGTCATAATTTCGTGGAACTTAGCAGCCACATCGCTATCAACTTGATCAAGTACGCGAGCATGCTCCATGTACGCAGCAGCGCCTTTTAGGCCATATAAACAAAGTAAACGCAGACCTAAAATATCTTCGTGAACATCACCACGGTTAGGTAATGCTACAGGTGCTTGCTCTAGCATTTCTAACTGAGTTGCCGCTAGATTTAGCTCACCTTGGTTTGGCACTTCAACTGGAGTTTGACCGTTCGCTTCACAAGCTGCAACGTAAGCTGCTTTTAACTCTTCACGGTATGCTTGAGCTTGACGAGCATAGCCAGTAATACGCGCATCATCAAAGTTCACGTTAGTTAAGGTTGCGAAGAATGCCTTCGGCACAAAGGTATCTACATCCGCATTGATAATGCCAAATTCACGGGCTTTCACTGCATAAGCTGACACGCCTTGCAGCATATAGATAAGTAAGTCTTGAAGATCTGAAGTTGAAGCTAATTTGCCGCACATACCTTGCGCATAGTTACAGCCATTACCTTCTGGGGTTCTAATCGTTTGTTCACACTGCACACAAAACATAATCACACACTCCTATATCATGCATATTATTTACATGTTTTAAGGCGAGTCTACTCTCAAAGGCTTTTTCGCAACAGAACTTTCTAGGGTAAATGTGCCAAACTTTGATTCAAATCAATTTAAGCGATTTCGCATCTAACGCTTATAGTTTGTTTTATATGGATTTTTATAAGTTACGGCAAAATAGAACTGTATCAAGACTGATACTTTTGCCTGACAGGTGGGGAAAACAGTTAAGCTATTATTCGCGGGTTAGCCAGCCTAATTGACATTAACAGACTGATATTGCGCCGAATATAATTCTCCAGAATAGGAATCAGTAAGCTCAGAAATATCAAGTTGAGGGCTGGTACTAAGGTTCCAAACTAAACCCATTAGCGCTAGTAAAGTCAGCAGCGCCGTTAAAGCATAACGAAAGCTAAAACCAGAATGACGGAGTCGCTTAATAGAACAAAACAGCGCGACGCCCCAACAAATAGCAGCCCCAAGCAACATGGCGACACCGAGAAATGCAGCCAGTCCAAAAGGTAGGTTATAGACCATTAGCAACGTCACCATGGTGAACATGCCAAAGTATAGCGCCACTCCTAAGGCTGCAAGCAACCAAGGGCTAGACTCTGTGTGACGCAGAAAAACTTTCATCGACATTCCTCTAAAACAGCTTGCTATAGCTAAGGTAAACGCTAGCTAGAATTCATCACCAACAAATAACGTCTCGAGCTAAATGCGTATTTATAGCTAGGGTCTGTTGATCTTTGCTGATTAGAATTTGTTCGAATTAAAAGCACTTTAATCAAGACGCGAGCTATGCAGTTTAGTCGACTAAACAAGTGGCTCGTAACGCAGAGTAAAGCGCTTTTAAACGAACCTTTCAGGCAGCGCTTGTTGTCATTTCTACTGCGTTAACGACTTATCATGTGGAACAACCACACATCAAAGTCTTTGCCTTGTATAAACTTCCAACAAGCAGCTGCAAAAATAATCTTGAAAGGTCAACAGACCCTATGTGGTTAGCGATGAATATAAGTAAGGAAAGTTAACTGAAGCTTATCAACTGGATTAATTTGCGTTAATTGTGGGCTAATCGTGCGCTAGGCACAAAACGCCATTAACCCAGTTGATTTAATTCTTAAAGAGGAAGGTTAGTCATCGGCAATAAACAGATGAATTTGACGTTGCAATGCTTTGTCATCTTGTCTGCCATATTGCACTAATAGGTCATCACGACCATCGCCGTTAACGTCTGATACCGACAACATTGAGCCTTCAGTTGGCAAGGTAAAATTGAGTTGGTGACTCTTACGCGAAAACGGCTGACTACCCGATTGACCGACAAATATCTTAAGCGTGTCATCACTGTCAGACAATAATAACTCTTTAAAGCCATCACCGTTAATATCGGCTAGTGCCACTATTGGCTCACCACTTTGCCCTGAGGTTAAGCTAAAGTTGAGCTCAACCTGCTCTGACTCATTAGCTTTTTTAGGAAACTTACTGTTGGCATCCATCTTAAACACGTACACGTCTTGATCTATGCTGCCAGACAACAACGCACCGATAATTTGCGACACGCCAATATCAAAGCCTGATACCACCACTTCATCAATCTTATCGTTGTCGAGATCGCTAAAGCGCAGCCCAGTTAAGGTGCCATCCGCGCGAATAACAGTAGCGGCCTCGCGACCGAAATTAATGCTTGCTTGTTGGGTCTCGCCAACGAGCTGCTTGCTGCCAAGGTACACTTCATAGTCATTACTGCGATCAAACACGCCGGAGCTTTTGGTGTAACGCACCACAAGATCGGTAATACCATCGCCGTTAATATCTTTAATCTGCTCTACTTTACGATACAACAAATCACTTTGGTCTAACTGCCGGCCATAAGCGTCACGCTTATTCCACCAGTTAATACCACTAATAGGCTGACTCACGGCAACAAAGTTAGCCACACTGTCGAAACTGCCGTCATCAAGCTGATGATAAACTTCAAGCATACCCTCACCGACTCGAACTAAATCTGGGCGAGCATCGAAGTTCATATCGGCGGAGAACACTTCAGGGCGACTATACTCAGCGCCGCTACGGGTCACTTCAACTATCGGTTTTAACGGCACGGATTGCTTTTGCAAACTGCCATCTTCCTGAGCAAGCAACAAATGGCTTTGGGTAAAATCACTTAAAAATACATCGCCATAACCGTCGCGGTTAATGTCATAGGCGAAACGGCCTCGAGCAATATAGTCTGCATTATCAGTCACAGTGATTGAGCTAATATCAGCAACTTTTTCTAACTGGCTACTAGTATCTAACTGACTGCTAAAAGCGTCTGAGCGAGGAACATATTGATAAAGGCTATCAGCCGTGGTGAAAAACAGCTTTTGTTGTTTGTTCTTGCTACTAGGGTGAGCTTGCGGATCATTTTCGGCTTGGTAAACGTCATAGCGCAGCAGATCATTGGTCAGCAGCATACGATCTAGCTCCACCAGCTTGTTGCCTTGATAACCATAAACCATCAAGTAACGCTGGTAGCTGTCATTCACACCAACAGCAATCAGCTCTTTTCCTGGCTGAGGTAGAATGTTGGCGCTAATCACCGCTTGTGTCAGCTCAATATCTGCATTGAGCTTGTAGTCGTTAAACGCAATAGCCAGCGCTGGGTTCGCAACGGTGCTCGCAGCCAGCCCCAAACTCATCACACCCAGCGCGACCAACATTGGCTTAACCTTATCACTCACAGTCAGTCGGCTACTACACACGGCTGATTTTTCCATTGCTTACCCCTAAATTCGAATATTCACTTACTCTTAACAAAATACTTTACCTTAATCGGTTAACTTATACACAAGTGAATTGTTACTAATTAAAACATTTACTTATTACCGATTATCGTTCTGTAATTCAGAGACTTAGCATTGTGACTAAGCTCTAAAAACTCAGTAAAGAGACTACGCAATGCCATAAATAGTCTTACTATAGCGCTTCACTAATTGAGAGGGTTCTAAAATGAAAATCAGCGCACGTAATACACTAAGCGGTAAAGTAAAAGCGATTTCAGAAGGTTCAGTAAACAACGAAGTTGTGATTGAACTAGCACCAGGTGTTGAAATTACTTCAGTAGTAACCAAAGCGTCTTGTGAGCACCTAGGTCTAACCGTTGGTGGCGACGCTTACGCTATCATCAAAGCAAGCAATGTAATGGTTGCTGTAGACTAGTTTAGTCGCTTCACTCTAGTGCAAGAAAGCTAGTACAAAGTAGTACAGAAAGCCTTGCACAAGCAGTTGAAAAGGCACTTCAGTAAAGTCGCTGGCACTCGCCTGCGGCTTTTTTGTTTTCTGCACATACCCCACCTCAACTCGCACACAGCGAGCGATGCCAAACTAGCTCTTTTCAGGCGGTTACAAGTCGCTCATTGACACATAGTTAGAGATAGCTCGCATTTCCATTAGCAATTGATTGAATAACATCAACAGTTGACCAACAATTGAGCTAATACAAACGAATACCTACAAAGTGGTATTCACTTTACTCTAAGAGTGAAAGGGCTGTAATTCACGTCCAAAATGGAATTTAGACTTAATAAAATAAATATAATGACATGACTCAAACAAACCTTAACAAAATCAAAGATCTTGATGTATTTGAGCTATTCGTATTCAAGTATATATTCGAGCACAAGCACGCCAATAATGTTGCTAAACTACTGAATGTTTCGGCGCCTAAAGTCAGTCGTAGTTTAAGCAATTTACGCAACACCTTTGATGATGAACTCTTCTATCGACGACAAGCGGAGCTAAAACCTACTCCCGTCGCCAACGGCCTTTACGACAGCATTTGCGAGTTTTGCCGTATCGTTGAAAAATTAGAAACCCCCGTGACACCAGCTCAGGCTACACAAGAAGAGCAAGTGCTGCATATTGCGGTGCCGCAAATCTTATTTACTGGTATAGCAAGAAGCCTAAAACATGCTCAAGACCAAGGCAGAATAACTAAAGTACGTTTGCACTCATGGCATGAGAACACGGCTGACGACATCTACAACGGTAAACTGGACTTTGGTGTTGGTTTTGAAAATGCGCTTAGCAAAGAGCTAACCATCGCTCCCTTGGGGCACTTACAAGCTTTGTGTGTGGTTGGAGCAGAAGATCACCCAATTTGGTCTCAACATGAAAATGTCAGACTCGAACACTTAACCGAATACCCCTTCATTTATATTGCTGAAGCAGGCTTTAACGATAAAATAGATCCTTTCGAATTGTATTGTCGCAACCATGGCCTGACTCCAGCCAAAATAGAAAGCGTTTCGCGAAGAGAAGAATGGTATAGCCACATGCTGAATATGGGCAGCTTGTCATTTCTCACACCAGTAGAAGCCGACTTTTATAAAGATGTACCTTCTATTCATACCGAACGGTTATTAGATAAAGACTACTTCTCACTTCATGGTAGACAGCATGGTCCAATGCTGCATTTCATTGAAACCCAAAAACAATATCGCCACTACAACAGCAAGCAACGCGAAGCCATTGCTGACGTTATTCGTCACGCCATTATTACCAAGCCTCATTAAACTGATAAGCAAAATACATGATTTCAGTTTACAGAATTATTGATTCTGTAAACTGAAATTTGCGTATCTAAATCTTTAATTCACAGTCACAAGTTAACAACCAAAAACTTACGTTTTAAGGTTATTTTAATCATAGTTATCCTGCAGAAAACAAAAAATACCTAAAAAGGGATACTGCTATGATGAGACATAAAAAATCACTTCTCGCGCTTGCGTTGATCACGGCATTCAGCATGACCGCATGTAGCGATGGTGAAGATGGTAAAAACGGTGAAAATGGCGAAAACGGTGAGAATGGTGAAAACGGCCTTCCAGCGGGTTCATTTACTGAACATGTTGCCACTGCTGCCGACTTTAAATTAACACTAAATCCAAACGACATTGTGGTGGTTGGCAGTGAACCATTCGCTTTGAAGTTTTCGGTCACAGGCAAAACTGAGCAAGGCAAAGAAGTGCCCTTCATGGGCCTTGATAAGATTGCTATCTATGTAACCAACCAGTATGAAAACACTGCAGAAGGTGGCGCGCCATATTTATGGCAGAACAACGCCGTGGCAAACGATGCTGGTTACTCTATGTACTGTACCCCTGAAGGCAAGACAATTTCTTGGGGCAATGAAGTTAACGCTTGTACTTTAGTTGAAGACACAGAAAACCCAGGTACCTATACAGGAACATGGGAGCATGATGGTACAGCTCCGATTGTACTGGCAGATGGCAACGCAAATAACCTGCATCGCGTAATGGTGCGTAGCTACAATGTGACTGATTTTTCAGGCAGCGGCATTTCCGACAAGCTTCTTTCAATGCCTATAGATTTTATTCCCGCCACTGGTGAACTAGCAGTATCAATGAAAGATGCAGTGTCTAACGAAGCTTGTATTAAGTGTCACGCAAGCCTTGATGGGTTCGCTGAGGACGATAGCCGTATTGCAAATGTCCATGCCCACCACAATTATCAAGAAGTAGACAACTGTATCGCCTGTCATAACCCTGCGATTGCCGCCGATCAAAACGACCCAGACAAGGGCTATAACCCTAACTGGAACGCTATGATCCATACGATTCACGCCGGTCACCATTTAGATTTACAAGGTGAAGCAAAAGAAGAGTTTGGTGAAGTCGGTTTCCCTGATGAACTTCATGAGTGTACCGCTTGTCACGACAATGGCATGCAATGGCAAGAAAACATCTATGCTGAAGCATGTGTATCGTGCCACACCAACATCGACTTTGAAACTGGCGACAACCATGCTGGTATCATCCCTGGTGGTGACGAAGCATGTATCTTATGTCACGGTTCAGGTAGCTTAAGTCCAGCAGTAGCTCACCAAGTAGGCCAGCGTGAAGAAGCACAAGGTAACTTCGTCATTGATATTCAATCAGTGGAAGTACAAGATTCAACAACGGCTGACATGAGCAACCTTGTGGTCACCTCAAAAGTCACCATGAATGGTGAAGCGCTAGATGCAACTACCTACGCAGAGATCACCGATTACATGACTAATGCTAATCGTCCATTCCTACTGGGTAAACTCAACCCTGAAACAGGTGCAATTGCACACGGCTATGGTAGTGACGGTTTATTCCGCCCTGCATTTACAGGTGGTACTCTAGCTGATGGTGGCATGCTAACAGTTAGCCAAGAGTTCGCAACAGCGCTACTTGAAGGTCCTATCTACGCGACTGCAGAAGTTCAGTTATGTGCTAGCCAAACCAAGATTGTTAAGTGTGATTCCGACGCTTACCAACTTGCAGTAGCAAACACAGCCGAAACTAAGTACTTCAACCTAACTGATGCAAATGCTGACCCGGTAATGACACGTATTACTGACCCTGAGCGCACCACGGTGAGCGAAGCTAAATGTAATGCTTGTCATGGTAACTTAACCCACATTAAAGGCTCTCACGGTGTCACTGAGTTTAGTCAATGTGTCGTTTGTCACAGTGAAAACAAAGGCAGTGTTCCAAGCTATCACCCAACAGTAACTTACAAAACTGATGACGTGGATGCTGATGGCAACGCTATTTGGGCTGAAGTGCCAGGTCTAACATTCGCCAACCGCGACCTAGTGACAGTAGCTCACCGTTTCCACAATGCTCGTTGGGACGACACACCACTTGTATACCGCGATGCAGAGGGCACACTACATGGATACCCAGCGCCTGAGGCAGACTGTCATGCTTGTCACAAAGAAGACAGCACGCTATTTGCAGCTGACGGTGGCTTAACATCTGGTAAGCGCGCAATTGAAACAGATGCAGGTTTTATCTCACCTGTCGCCGAATCATGCCGCAGCTGTCACGTGAAAGAGTCAGCTCTTGCTCACTTCAAGAGTAATGGTGCTTACGTTCAAGATGATGCAGCTACCACAGCAGACTTACCAATTGAGTCTTGTGCAACTTGTCACGCGGAAGGTAAAACTTACGGCGTAGATGTTGTGCACAACGGTAGCGCAGCGCACTAGGGTGAACCTTACCTTAAACATCTTGGAGCAGCTTCATCCCTGCGGCGGCTCCAATTTGTAAGATAACGTGGCATCACCCGCCGTTCATCAGCGTTATCTTCCAAACGCCTCGGTCCCCACTGAGGCGTTTTTCCTATCAACGCTCTGTCTCTATCAGTAATAGGTCACCCTCACTGGGGCCCCAAACGGCAAACAGTGCGAAAACTTATAGATTTAAATCATGTAATTACGCCCTTTGAACTTGATTTAAATTCAATTCAACAAAAACGCAGAGTGTGATCTAAATCACTCATAAATATAAAGCTGAGACATTCTGTCTTTTCACACATTAAACAGGGATCGCAATCATAAATCTGCCGTGCATTTTTGTGACCCAAAGCACAAAACCTCACCAGTTTGATTTACATCAATTCTTAGTTCAAAGCTCAGCCCTATATTGGAACAAATGGATACAAATTAACCCATGTTCAATGATCAGAAGGTTAGCTTATGGACACCCACTCAGCGCTCTACCAACAAGGTAAAAAACGCCTCGAATACCTACGCCAATTCGCGCCTAGGCAGCAAGTTTCACTAGAACAAAAAATGCAAGAAGCGGGCATCACCCGCCGTGAATTCATTCAATGGACTGGTGCCGTCACCGCTATGCTGGCACTGCCACTACCCTTTAGTACCCTAGTTGCTGAAGCGGCAGAATTAGCCGACCGCGTGCCGCTAATTTGGTTGCACATGGCCGAATGTACTGGCTGCTCAGAGTCGTTAATTCGCACCGACACCCCTAATCTCGACACCCTCATTTTTGACCATATCTCCCTTGAGTACCATGAAACGCTCATGGCTGCAGCGGGCTGGCAAGCAGAGGAAAACCTTGAGCACGCCCTTGCTGAGTATCAAGGTCGTTACTTACTTGCGGTTGAAGGCGCGGTGCCAACAGCCAACAATGGCGCTTACTTAACCGTAGGTTGTAAGGGACATACCGGACTGCACATTGTTAAAGAAGCAGCAGAGCACGCTGCGGCAATTATCTCTGTGGGCACGTGTGCAGCATTCGGTGGTATTCAAGCTGCACATCCAAACCCGACGGGTGCCAAAGGTGTTGGCGCCGTGGTCAACAAACCCGTGATTAACCTCGGCGGCTGCCCGCCAAGTGAGAAGAACATTGTCGGCACTCTGATGTACTTCATCATGTTCGGTAAATTGCCTGCACTCGATATGTTTAACCGTCCTAAATGGGCATATGGTGCACGCGTACATGACAACTGTGAACGCCGCGGCCGCTTTGATGCTGGTGAATTTGTTGAAACCTTTGGTGATGAAGGAGCCAAACAAGGCTACTGCCTCTACAAGGTTGGCTGTAAAGGCCCTTACACCTATAACAACTGCCCTACTGAGCGCTTTAACCATCACACCAGCTGGCCAGTACTGGCAGGTCACGGCTGCATGGGCTGCTCTGAGCCTAACTTCTGGGATGACATGGCAGACTTTGAACGCCCACTAGGCAGACAACTACTACATGGCATAGACGCAACAGCCGACACCATAGGTGCCGTCATTTTAGGCGCAACCGTTGTGGGTATTGGTGCTCACGCTGTCACTAGCCTTTTCGCTAAGCCATTGGAGGAATAAACATGAGTAATCGCGTCGTTATCGACCCTATCACCCGTATCGAAGGTCATTTACGTGTAGAAGTTGAGGTTGATGAAAACAACACCATTACTAAAGCCTGGTCCTCATCGACACTTTGGCGAGGCATTGAGGTCATCCTCAAAGGCCGCACACCAATGGATGTTGGCTTAATTGTGCAGCGTATTTGTGGGTATGTACCTACTCGCACTACCGCTGCGGTACTGAAGCGGTTGAGAATGCATTGGGTGTTGAAATTCCGCTAAACGCTAAATACCTGCGCTCGCTCATGCAAACCTCGCTGTATATGCATGATCATATTGTGCACTTCTATCATCTGCATGGTTTGGACTGGGTTGATGTTGTGTCAGCGCTTAGCGCAGACCCAGCATTGGCAGCTCAGGAAGCACTGAAATACACCGCCAATCCGATTGCGGCAGGTGAAGGTGAGCTTAGAGCCGTTCAGGAACGTGTAAAAGGCTTGGTTGAAACCGGCAAGCTTGGCCCATTTGCCAATGCTTACTGGGGCAACGGTACCTATAAGTTCACTCCTGAGCAGAACCTAATTGCGGTTTCTCACTACTTAAAAGCACTTGAAGTACAACGTGTTGCGGCTGAAATGCTGGCTATCTTTGGTGGTAAGTCACCGCATCCACAATCCCTTGTGGTGGGTGGTGTGACAGCAATTCGTGACATGCTCAGCCCAGCGCGCCTGCAAGAATGGAAGCAAAAACACGCCATTGTTCATGACTTTATTATCCGCGCTTATAAAGCCGATATCGTCATGGCGGCAGCGGCATTTGGCAATGAGCCATCGGTACTTGGCGGCGTTAACGTTAACAGCTTCTTGGCCACCAGCGACTTCATTCTTGCCAATGGTGAGTACATGTTCGACTCAGGTGTGATCATGCACGGCGATTTAGCAGGCGTGAGTGATATCGACCCTGACTCAATTAAAGAAGATGTAACCCACGCTTGGTACAAAGCCGATAGTGCTCAGCACCCGTACGATGGCACCACAGAGCCTAACTACACGGGCTTTGTTGAGCGTGATACGGTTTACGGCAAACTGCCAACAGTAGATGGCGATGGCAAATACTCTTGGGTGAAATCACCTCGTTACAAAGACGAGCCTGTCGAAGTTGGCCCATTAGCATCACTACTTGTGAGCTATGCTCGCGGTAACAAAGTCGTCGTTGATGCAGTGAATGGCTTACTGCAAGCCACAGGCCTGCCAATTGAAGCACTATTCACCACCCTTGGTCGCACCGCAGCGCGCATGCTACAAACCGTGATTGTCGCTGAAGAAGGCTTAAAAACCTTTGAAGCCATGCTTGTGAATCTACAAAGCGATGAAAGCACTTATGTCACGCCAGAAATCGACCCGAATACTGACTATGTGGGTCACGCCATGATTGAGGCGCCGCGCGGCATGCTAAGTCACTGGGTGCGCATTAAAGGTGGCAAGATTGAGAACTATCAAGCGATTGTGCCAACCACTTGGAACTCTGGCCCAATCGACGCTAACGGCAAAATGGGACCTTACGAGGCATCACTCATCGGCCTTAAGCTCGAAGATCCAACCAAGCCGCTAGAAGTGATCCGTATTATTCACTCATTCGACCCATGTATGGCCTGTGCAGTACATGTGATGGACTACAACAAGCAAACCCTGGGTCAGTTCCGTATCGACCCTAACAGTTTGTAATTGACAGCAAACTATGGGGAAGGAGGGATTATGGCTACTACAGCAACCCATACTCGGCAGCTAATATTCACGCCTGCCATTAGGATATTTCACTGGCTTAGAGCACTCGCCATCTTAGTGTTAGTGCTCACCGGGTTTTACTTGTCTTGGCCATTTTTGGTGGCTCCTGCCACCAACGACATCCAGGTGCAAAGCTATATTCGCTTTGCCCATGTGGTGTTCGGCTTTGTGCTTACGGCCATCACCATTGTGCGTTTTTACTTGTTTTTCTTTTCTAGAAACGACATCGAGCGCCGCTCGTTTAAAGACGTAATGAGCCTTAATAGCTGGATAGTGCAGCTTAAGTCTTATATCTGGATGGGGCACTTAAACAAAGCCGGTATTTACGGTCCACTGCAATTTGTGACCTATGTAGCAATATCATTCGTCGCTTTGTTTATTTGCATTACAGGTCTAGTTCTATATGCCAATGTTTACCATGAAGGACTTGGCGGCGCGCTGTGGGACGTATCAGCTTGGTTCACCGCGCAAATGGGTGGTCTCGCCAACATTAGAATTTGGCACCACTACCTCACCTGGGCATTTATTGTGTTTGTGGTGATTCACGTTTACATGGCGGTTTGGTCAGGTATTCGCTTTAAGCACAACTCAGTGGACTCGATCGTCTCGGGTTATGACTATCACAAGGACCATTAATACTAGTGAATAACATATTATTGCTAGGTATTGGTAATGTATTGTACGCCGACGAAGGTGTCGGCGTGCACTTTACTAATTACATCAAGGACAAATACCAATTTAGCCATACAGAGCACCTGCTCGATATTATCGATGGCGGCACCCTTGCGCAGGGGCTTATTCCACTTATTAGTCGTTACGACAAGCTGATTATTGTCGATACCGTTAATTGCACCACCGCCAACCCTGGCGAAGTTTACTTTTTCGATTTTGACCAAGCGCCAGCTGAAATTGACTGGCAAGGCAGCGCCCATGAGGTAGAAATGCTGCAAACCCTAACCATGATGGACATGGTAGGTGACCGCCCACAAACCCAAGTATTAGGCGTAGTACCCACCGTAATTGAACCTATGACGCTCGGGCTTACCCCATCGCTCCACGCCGCGATTCCGCTTATGGAGCGCACGCTTATCAACTACCTTGAGCAGCTTGGATTCAATACAAAAGCGCAAACTCAGATCACCATTGATGAGGTGATCCCCGATGCATATAAACGAGGTGGCAATCATGCAACATCTGATTCAGTTTGAGTTTATTTGCTCACAAGCCGTGCCGCTCTATGACCACTTATGTCAGCAGTACCAGCAGCACCCTAATGTCGAGATCCACACCGCGAAAATTATCGACGAGAAATTCAATTGCCGCTATGTATTGGAAGCTGACGGTGCACTGGCTGACTTGGAGCAGCTCGCCGATGATATTGCAGCGGATTTTCTACTATCTGTTTGGCTGCTCGACACCAAGATCACCCGTTTGGAGCATCCACAACTGGCAGCAAACAACACAAGCCAGCAGAAAGCCAGCGAGCAACAAGCAAATCATCAGTTTGCTCCGCTTAATTTTTGCCAGCACTGCCAGCCACAGTTTGCCGATAACCAACACTCGCAATTCGGTAATATCGATTTAGCCTGTGAACATTGCGGCGGCGAGACTAAATTGTCGGTCACCGAACGCGCCCTTACTACACAAGATATTTTTGCCTTTGCAGATCTGCTGCTCGATAAGCAAACCTTGCACTTACCAGATGACAACATGACGTTATCGATTGCTCAGCCTGGCAATGTGATGGAGCGCCCAGCAATTATCGTGTGTAACCCTAATGCGCTTAATGGTTATTTCAATGTCACTGAGCAACAAGTATTAGCACTATCAAGCATTGAAAAGCCTTGCTTAAAGCTGCACACCAATGAATCAGGCATGCGTTGCATCAAAGCCCCATTAGTCGACGTGCAATTTGCCGACTCTCGCTTAATGGCAATCTTGTGTGAGCGTCTGCGCCAAAAAGGCATTAATTGGCTGTATAGCCATTCAAATCAACCTGGGGAGCATCACGGTAATCCGCCACTAAAACTTGCCTGGATAAACCAACGTTGGGTTGCTAAGCAACAAGTTGCTGCAGGTCAATGTATTAGCCAGTTCCCAGCACTACACGATGAAGCGCAATCGCTGATCAGCAACCTGGCTTACACAGCAACAAGCAAAGGCAGCAGCAAGTTCATCCGCTGGCAAGCTATGCATACTCAAAACCAAGAGGTATTGCCTAAAACCCACGCAGCGCAATGCGCTATGCTAGCGGGACTACAGGCACAAACGCCGCCACCTAAATGCAAAAAGCCCAAAAATGCCGCTGTGTTGTTTTTCAGCCGCTATCAAGCCAGCCAAATTGTCAGCCTCGATGGTCAAGGGCAAACCGAGCTATTCTTCGAGCTAGCGGCGATGCCAAGCTCAGGTTATGAGATTTGCCACTTGCTAAGTCAAAGCCGCGAAAAAGCCCTGTTGGATAAATTCAAGCAAGCCTACCCGAGTGCTACACCGCACTGCTTGATATTGAGCTCACTACCCATTCGCAATCACTTACCAGCTTTATGGCGGTTGCGGCTGCGATCATTGGCTGCAAAATCCACCACGACTCACCGGAGTCAATCACCCAGCAATTAGCCGACAGCTTTGTCGCAGATGCTGCTGCGTATCGTGGCAATAATGCACCGCGAGTGGACTTCCCACTCACTAAGGGCGAGGCGCACCGCAGTATTAACTGGTGTAAAACCTTGGGTACCTTGATGAGTTTTCGCCTAGCCGGTGAAACCGATACCAAGATGCTGGCGTTTGCTTTCCATGACTCGCTCGCTGACTACCTAAGCAACTGGATTGAGCATGTGGATCAAAATATCGGCGTGCAACATCTAGTGCTTGCCGGTAGTGAATTCGACAATCCGGTGCTGGCACAGCGGATTAATTTGCGCATTGGTAACAACACTCCAATTTTGGTGAACCATCAATTAGATCTAGAAGGTGCAAATTTAGCAGTCGGAGGCATTTTTCTTGCGCAACGTCGACGTAAATAACAAATAAAGCAGACAAAATGGTATCCAGATAAAGGTATACCAATCAGCACAAATGGCTAACGCGGCAAGGAAATTAGATGATCAAAGAGCAAGTTAATATTTTTATTAAAGGCATAGTGCAAGGGGTAGGATTCCGCCCGTTTGTGTTTCGCCTTGCCGATGAGTTTAATCTCAAAGGCACTGTGCTCAATGATCATCGTGGCGTGTCGATTGTGTTTCAAGGTGAAGCCGCTTTGCTCAATCAGTGCCTAGTCAAACTCGAGCAAAGCCCGCCGCCGCTGGCACGCATCGACAGTATCGACACTCATTACAATTGCATCGACACTGAGTTTGACAGCTTTAGCATCATCGAAAGCGATAAGGGTGATGAACAAGCCGTTGTGGCATTGTCAGCCGACAAAAGTACTTGTAATGACTGTTTGGATGAAATGCGCGACCCAAGTAATCGCCATTACCTTTACCCGTTTACCAACTGCACCAATTGCGGCCCACGCTACAGCATTATCAATGCCCTGCCCTATGACAGACACAACACCTCAATGGCAGACTTTGATATGTGCGCTGAGTGCGCTAAAGCCTATAAGAATCCAATGGATCGCCGCTATCACGCTCAACCCGTGAGTTGCCCAAATTGCGGCCCTAAACTCACCATCTGTGAGCTTAGCTATGATGCGCCAAGCCAAACCACCCGAATCCTCAACACAGTAAGTGACAACATCATTGAGCAAACCGCTAAGTTACTTGAACAAGGAAAAATCCTGGCGATTAAAGGTTTAGGCGGATTTCATTTGGTGTGTGATGCCACCCAAGATAAAGTGGTTAATCTGTTGCGCCAGCGCAAACAACGCCCTGCAAAACCGCTGGCAGTGATGGTGAAAGATCTTACTCAAGCCAAGTTGTACGCCACAGGTACTGACGCAGAATGGCAACTACTGCAAAGCGCAGAAAAACCCATTGTAGTAATGGATAAGTACGCGCCAGTAACTAACGATGCTCAACTAAGCGACGCTGTGGCACCCTTGCTAAGCGAAGCTGTTGCACCCAAGTTAAGCAATACTATTGCGCCAGGCATCGACCGTATTGGTTTATTCTTACCTTACACGCCGCTACACCATCTATTGATGCAAACCTTTGGCAAACCAATTGTCGCCACTAGTGCTAACCGTAGCGGCGAGCCCATTATCTGCAGCGCTGACGACATCATTGACGGGCTTGGGCATGTGGTTGATGCCATTGTTGACCATAATCGCCCTATCATTAATGCCTGCGATGACAGCGTAGTGCAAATGGTGGATGACCAGCTTCAGGTTATTCGCCTCGCTCGGGGTTATGCACCGTTAACGCTTCCTACAGGTAAAGTAGAGCTTGCTAACAAAGCAGTGTTAGCCGTTGGCGGTCAGCAAAAAAACGCCGTGGGCTTTGCCTTTAAACACAATCTTATTTTGTCACCGCATATTGGTGATTTGTTCTCCCTTGAAGCCCAAAGTTATTTTGACCGCAGCCTAGCAACCTTTAAACGCTTATATGACTTCAAACCAACAGAGTTAGTAAGCGACAAACACCCTGAGTATGCCCCAAGCCAGTGGGCACAAAACTACCACCAGCAAACCAAAACACCCGTAACTAAGGTGCAACACCACTATGGTCATGTACTCGCAATAATGGCTGCCAACCAAAGCACACAAACAGTATTAGGTTTTAGCTTTGACGGCACAGGACTTGGCGACGACCTAGAGTCAGGCGAAGGCTCAAGCAAATGCCTTTGGGGCAGCGAAGTCATGCTCGCCAATACTGACTCATACCAAATACTGGCGCACTTTAGCGAATTTAAACTGATTGGTGGCGAGCAAGCGATCAAGCAGCCAGTGCGGATTCTATTAGCCTTGCTGTTCGATGTGCTGCCGTTAGAGCAAATTCGAGCGTTGCCGATCAAGGCAATTCAAGCGCTGTCAGACAACCAGCTAAACAACCTTTACAAACTGTGGCAAAACCCAAATCACGGCATTATGTGCCGCTCGGTTGGGCGACTATTCGATGCTATGGCAGTGGCGCTGAATTTGATTGAAACCAATCAATTTGAAGGCCAAGCAGGCATGTTAATTGAGGCGCAGGCCACACAAGCAGTTTTGGCTTTAGATAATATCCAAAGCCTTTCACAGCGGGAGCTAGCAAGCTCGTATATACAACTAGAGTCAACCCAATATTCTGCCGTTAGCACGGCTATCTCTAATGAGCATGATCAGATTATTTGTTGGAGCTCGCAGCAAGTGTTTAAGCAAGTGGTTGACGCGCTGTTAACCGCTAGTGCTAACAATGACAGTAGTGACAGCGATGACTGTAATGACAACAACGAGTTATGCCAACAAACGAGCGCCAGCCTTTGTCTGCAGTTCATTAATATGCTGGCAGCGGCTGTGACTCAAGTAAGTAATGAGCACAAACAACTCGCGCATGTATTTTGTGGCGGCGTATTTCAAAACAAGGTGCTCCTGAAACAATGTTTACAACATTGTCAGCAGCATCAACAACAAGTTTTAGCAAGTCAGCAAGTCCCCGTAAGTGATGGCGGACTTGCTTTAGGGCAGCTCTGGCATGCCATTCACCAGTAAGTTACTTAACGCGCTTTGATTTGCTTTAACCGACTCTCACTTTCTTGAGTCAGTTAAATAATCAAGCCGTTAAGATTCAAGCAGTAAAAAGGAAGATATGATGAAAAAGCTTATTTCGACCGCAGCACTCGCTGCTATTTCTACTAGCGCAATCGCACATGAAGGCCACGGTGGTGTGGGGCTATTCCACCACGTTGCCGAGCTAGTACCGGCCATTGCGCTAGTCGCAATCGTTGCCTTTGTAATTTGGAAACGCTCAGAGTAACTGCTTATGCACGGTGACACTTATCCCCTGTGTTATGCCAGGGGATTTGCTACTATTTTTTAACAAATGAACAAGGTACACTCATTAGTGACTTGTACCGAGGTTTATATGTTTAAAAAAATAGTGTTGTTTATCGGCAGCTTACTGGCTAGTTCAGCCTACGCTAATATTTATCAATGTGGTGAAAATCGATTCCAAGATCGTCCATGTGATGAAAACAGCATACCGCTAGACTTAAGCGGCGTTGGTAGCATTGTTGTGCCTCTTGAACGCACGTCTGTTGATTCTGACGAGCCAATGGCTGTCGACCAAGCTAAAGTCACTGATCAAAAAAACCAAATCTCTAGCTATATCCGTCGTCAACAAATCAACCGCGACATTGACAAACTAAAACGCGATCGCAAGCGTGTGCTGCAAAATCGTGATAAACAAATCACTCAATTAAGAAACAGCCGCAATCGCGCCAACAATAACTTAGCTGGTGCAACCTGGGAGCAAAGTTTGGCGCAAGAAATGACCGCAGTGAATCAACAAGCCGACACTGAAGTAGCAACGATTGATCGCCAAATAGAAGCTTACCAAAAGCAGCTTCAAAACCTGCGACCGTAACACTAGCCCAACACCACACAATTGGTTCGACCAAACACATCAACAAGTGATTTAGTGCGAAACCATTTGCCGATAAAATAGGGTAAGTTTTCAAGCAATAGATTGCCATGGCTTTATCACAACAGCAGCGCCAACAAATACTCGACCTCACCCAAGCAAGCAGTATCGCTGACATTCAACTCATCCAGAACCTGTGGAGCGGTTACGGACAATTACTGCGTCTAAGTTTAAACGGCGGTAAGTATTCAAGTGTTATCGTAAAGTACATTGCCATTCCCGAGTCACAGCTAGCTGCTAAACCTCACCCTAAAGGTTGGAATACCGAGCTGTCACACCAACGCAAGGTTAACTCTTACCAAGTGGAATACGCTTGGTACAAGGAGTTTGCCAAGCTGTGTAGCAATGAAAGTTACCTGCCTCAATGTCTGCTAGCTGAAAAACAAAGCAACAATATGTTGCTGGTATTAGAAGATTTACATACCAAAGGGTTCGATAAGGTCATCAGCCAAGCTAGCCACTCGCACATTTCAGCTTGCTTGTATTGGCTAGGGCAATTTCATGGACATTTTTTATGGCAACAGTCGACTGCCGACAACCCCTGCATTAACGATAAATTATGGCAACAAGGCGGTTACTGGCATCTCGCTACACGTCCGGATGAATTAGCGGCGCTCGCTGACAACAAGCTTAAACAAGCGGCACACCAAATGGATGCGCTATTGAGTCAATGTGACTATCAAACCGTTGTTCATGGTGACGCTAAACTGGCTAACTTTTGCTTCAATCAGCAAGGAACACAAGCTGCGGCAGTCGACTTTCAATACGTGGGTTATGGCTGCGGCATGAAGGATGTAGCGCTGTTTTTAAGTAGTGTGCTGACATTTGATGAAACCGATGAGCAAGTTGAAAACTACCTTAAGCTTTATTTCAACTCATTAAGACAAGCCGCCAAACAACATCAAGGCATCGAGCTAGATGCGCTTGAAAGTAGCTGGCGAGCACTATTCCCTGTCGCATGGGCTGACTTTCAACGTTTTATTAAGGGTTGGAGCCCGCAGCATGTGAAAATCAACCCGTTTACCGAGCGCTTAACTCAACAGGCATTAACCTCATTGCCCAAACTCATGGCTGAAAATAGCGAGCGACTAGGCAATAGATAAGCGAGCTTTATCTAACGGTAATTGAGTGCCAAAGTGCTAACACTTGATCATTAACACATCGCATACGGTATCACTAGGCAATATCATTCAAAAGTAAACAATTTGGGTAATTAATTCGATAAATCAACTACCTTGGTATAGCTTTAAAGGTATTGTTGGATAGAACGTGCCCTTATGAAAACAGCTGATGCCAGTAGCCTAGTAACCCTGTTTTCTCTAGCATAATGCTGGCAGTCATCTTTTTTATGGCCTGGCACTCTATGGGCAAACAGCGTTTTGCATTATTCTTTTTTGCCTCATTTGCTATCTCAGCCGTCATGTGGGCCATCAACCTCGCCAAACCCATCTTTGGTCAGGTGAGTTTTTATTGGTCGCTCGTCACCAGCTTATCCATGATAGCCGTATTGCTCGGTACATGGGGACATAAGCTCAGAGCAAACACCAGGCTGTCACCCTATGTATTTATCGGGCTATTTATCATTGGGTTTAGCGGTACCTTTTACTTCAGTGCAATAGACCGTCATGCGGGCTTGATGATGTCCTGGTACTTGTATGTAGATGTGATTTCCTTGCTGCTCTCAAGTTGGATTATTTATCGTCATCGAGTCAAACCGCGCCCAGCTGAAATTGGTGCTGCAGTTATCCATCTAATATTTGCGATTTGTTTGGCTGTTGCAGCTTCTATTGCGCTCGCGCAAGGCAGGCAATTCGACCCTGAGCTAATTGCGTTATATTCCATAGTGAACTTTACTGCGCTGCCCGCCGCCTATGTGGGGATGTCCGTCTTTGTTTTGTATATGCTAGCGTCTGATCTTGCCGAAGATATGAAGTCACTGGCGATGACTGACCCTCTCACCCTATGCCTTAATCGCCGCGGTTTTTTCGAGCAGGCACAGCAGCAAATCTACCAATACCATCAACGCAATCAGCATGTATGCTTGATTTATTGGGATATAGATAAGTTCAAAAGCATTAACGACAACTATGGTCATAGCGCCGGTGACACCGTTCTCATCACCACTACGCGTCGAGTGCAGCGCCACATTAAACGTCATGACTTAATTGGGCGTTTGGGCGGCGAAGAGTTTGTCATCTTAATTGCCCGAGCTGAATACCGCGATGCGGTGAATGTTGCAGAAAGGCTGAGGGTGTTACTCGCCAAAAGACCGGTAAAAAGTGGCAAAGTTAAAATTCCAGTTACCGCCAGCTTTGGTGTTGTCGATATTCCGCCTAGCTCGCCCGAGTTAGAGAACGCCATCAACCTGGCTGATAAAGCCGTGTATTTAGCTAAAGAGCAAGGGCGAAACCAGGTGGTATTTAGTCAAGCTTAGGTTTGAAGTACTTAAACGCTAAACCAACTCAACATCTGCATGCATACTCATAAAGAGATAGACATTTAACTACCGAATTTTATTGAAGAAAAACTCTGCAACTTTTTACTTAACGCTATACTAATACTCACAAGGATTGTTATTTAGCTTAAGTAAGGAAGCGTGCATGTTTAAATCTCTCAGTATTAAGCAGAAACTATTTTTACTGCCGATGATTATCGCCCTCGCCCTCATTGGCGAGGCGACTCTGGTGACTTACACCTTAATGCAGAACGAGTCTGACACCTCAATCATTAATATTGCGGGTCGTCAGCGTATGCTAACCAAAAAATACTCGGCTGAAGAACTATTCCACGCTGAATATCTCGACCATAAAATGCCAGCCCCGCTTGCGGCATCTCACACGGTCAACCTATATGAAACCTCTCTAAAAGCGCTTAAGTACGGCGGTAAAACTTACTCAGATCTATCCATGACCAAACCAATCGAGCTGCCTAAAGTAGACTATCAGCCATTTCTAGAACAATTAAAGGTGGTTGAGGGGTTATGGCAAGAACAGTTACGAGTCGCTCAAAAGCTTGAGCATGACTTTAACTTACAAACGGCCGATGAGTTTCTAATCGCCAACCACAAAGCGCTGGGCGCAATGAATAAAGCCGTTGGGCTATTTGCACAGCATTCGCGCAGTAAACTGGATATCTTAATCTGGGAAAGCATCATACTGGCCGTTGTGATCAGTATTTTGTGTATTGGGTTTGCCCTCATGATCATACGCAACATCACCACCACTATTAATTTGCTGGTTGGCATTAGTCGTAAGATTGGTGAGGGTGATTTAAAACAAGACCCAAAACTACTTGATGCCATCAACAGCAACGAACTTGGCCGACTGGCACAAAATATTGAGATCATGCGGCAATCTCTGCAAGACACGCTTGGTGAAATCCAGCTTGCTTCAAGTAGTATCAACCTTTCTTCAACCCAGGTATCTGATTTATCGTCACAAATTAACGCAGCCAATCATACGGAAAGGCAACGTTTTGAGATGATCCACAGCAACTCAAAATCACTAGATCAATCCACCATTAGGCTTGTTGAAATCACCTCAGAAACTCTGGATATGGCAACCCAATGCAATCAGTTATCAACCGAGGCATCTGAGCTAGTGACCAAAAACATCGCCATGATGAAAACCACCTCCGATGAAACCGAAAAAGCCACCAACTTTATTCAAGAGCTTAGTGACACGGCTGAGCAGGTCTCAGGTATTGTCGACTCGATTCGCGCCATTTCTGAACAAACCAACCTACTAGCACTTAACGCCGCCATTGAGGCTGCTCGAGCCGGTGAGCAAGGTCGGGGATTTGCTGTCGTCGCCGATGAAGTTCGCGGACTGGCTGCGCGAACGGGTGATTCTACCGATGAAATTGCCAAGTTGATTAGTCAACTTACAGAGGGCGTTAAGCTGGTAGTAAACAGCATGGGGGAAGTATCTAGCCGGGTTGAGCAAAGCCGTAACACCTCGAAACAAACAGCTGAAGGTATTATTGAGGTTACCGAGCGAATCCAACAAGTGGCCACCGCCCAGCAAAGTATTGACGAACAAGTAGAGCAACAAAAACAGCAACTCGATGAACTAAAAAACACCCAAATAGAACTTGAAGACATTATTAACGAAAGCCACAAAAAATCCCGCACTTCGACCCTTGTGGCGAAGCAGCTTTCAAAAGTCTGTATTGATATTACCGAGGTGATTCAAAAGTTCTCGGTGGACGTAACCTTGAACTCCACTAAGAAGAAAGATGACTGTAACCGCGCTCACCCAAGGGTTAAGACTGGCTTGCATTATGAATTAACTCAGGGTGATAAGCACATTCAGGGTTTAACCGATGACATCAGTTTTGGTGGTACGCGTTTAATACTACCTGCTGGTACTCATAACCTTGATGAAAACCAAACCGTCACAGTCGATATAGACTATCTATACCAAGGTAACAGCAAGCGTATGCGCATTGGTGGTCGTATCATTCACCAGCATCAGCCCAAAACTAACAAGCTATTGTTGCATATCGATTTCGATACCCCTAATGCCAGCCAAACACAAGCACTGGAAGAAATCTATTTCGAACATCAGCACAGCGGCGAGTTTAAACATGGCTAATAGCGCACAGTTAATCGCGCACGGATAGTCGCATACAGCTAGTCGCGTCTAGTTACCCACACAGAGTCGCTCTAACCTAAAAACAAAACCACCTCGAGTCAGAGGTGGTTTTTACTTATGTGCTCTAAGACTAACGTTGGTTACTCCCAACACACAACTGAGCTAACCGCGCTGAATGGTCAAATCGGCCACATAGCCATGTTCGGTTGCCGGCAGCGCTTGAATCAGCATAGTTGCGGCCTCATCTGCGCTCATAAAACTTGATGTATCGACATGCTTACCACTTGTTGGCCAAAAGCCTGTATCCATGCCGCCAGGGTAAACTGCAATTAGCTTCATTGGTAAGCCTTTAAGCTCCAACCGTAACGACTCAACAAAGCCCCTAACCGCCCATTTAGCCGCGCAATAAGTGGTTTCTCCCGCTTTACCACTCAACGCTGCGGTAGACATCACAACCACTAGCTTTATCGGTTTGTGCTTAAAGTGCATCACCAATTGCTGCAGCAACATAATACTAGAGGTTACATTGTTATCAATCAGCTCACGAATCGCTTGTGGCTGCTGCTTTTCAAGCTCGCCAAAATAGCCACTGCCAGCACAATGAATAACTTTTGCAAGCATCTGCCCGTCGGCTTCCATTTCATGGATTTTCTCAATCAATTGCTCGACTGATTCATCCTGACTTAACTCGCAGCTAAGCGACTGAATACAAGTATTATTATCAGCAAACTCTGGTGCAGCTAATCTGCAGCTAGCCAGTGTTTTTTGCAACCGCTCCTGGCTGCGCCCGGTTAGCAATAACGCATGGCCTTGCTCTGCATATTGCTTGGCAACTGCCGCGCCTAGGCCGCTGCTGGCTCCAGTAATTAATATCATCTGAATGTTAACTCCTTAACTTGGGTGTAGTACCAATCTAGCGGCTAAATTTCAGCATCATCTTAATGCGCTAAAACCGTTACTTAATGAAGCAAACTTAATACGACTAATTAGTTACAAAAGTGTTGATATGTAATAAGGTTGTTAGATACGTTTGCCCGATGCTTGATAAGCAGTAAAGCCGTTAACTAACGAAAATTACAGAACTTATTACTCGCTTCGGCGTTATCGAGCTCACGCTCAATAGTAAAACCATTTTCATTCATAAAAAAAGGGACTATTTATGATGTTTAGCCCAAAACTAAAGTTTTTGCCGCTAGCTCTGGTAACAACACTTGGTTTATCTGCTTGTGGTGGCAGTGATTCAGATTCTATTTGGGTAGAAGGACAGTTCGCTCCATACCAACAATTTGCCCAGCAATGTACTTCATCCGATGGCATTAATGAAAAGATGTGGATGCGCTCTTGGAGTAATGATACCTACCTTTGGTACGACGAGATTATTGACCGCGATCCAGCTAACTTCAGCGTTGAGGATTACTTCAATGTGCTCATTACCAACGAACTTTCAGAATCAGGCAACCGTAAAGACAACTTCCACTTTTCTATGCCAACAGATGAATGGCAGCAGCTAAACCAATCTGGCGCTTCATTCGGTTATGGCATGAACTACAGCTTGCGTAACGCCAGTGCCACAACCAGCCGTCAGGTAACCGTAACCTTTACCGATCCTAGTACTCCTGCTGCTACTGCAAACGTTAGTCGCGGTGCTGTACTTGTTGAAATTGATGGCGTCAATGTGGCAAGCGCTGCGACCCAAGCTGAAATAGACATATTAAATGCCGGACTATTCCCAACCGACAACGGTAAACAGACTGAATTTGTTGTTCGCGACCTGGGGTCATCACAACTAAGAACGGTTAATCTTACTGCGCAAACTGTCATTGCCACACCAGTACAGAACACTAAAACCATTCAAACTACGTCAGGCAAAGTGGGTTACCTGCAATTTAATACTCATATCGCCACTGCTGAGCGCGGGCTATATGACGCTTTCACCACGCTAGCCAATGAGGGCGTTGATGACCTAGTGATTGACCTGCGTTACAACGGCGGCGGCTTACTAGCCATTGCAAGTCAAATGGGCTATATGGTCGCGGGCGAGCAAGCCACAACAGGCAAAACTTTTGAGCAAATGCGCTTTAATGACAAATACCCCAATAGCGATCCTGTCACCGGTGCAACACTTGAGCCTACGCCATTTATCCCTATTTCGTTAGGCTACAACGAAGACCTCTTAGGACGTGGTGTTGCACTACCTAGTCTAAATTTAGACAGAGTATTTGTACTGACTACTGACAGCACTTGCTCAGCGTCTGAAGCCTTTATGAACGGACTACGTGGTATCGACATTGAAGTGATTCAAATTGGGGACACTACCTGTGGTAAACCTTATGGTTTCTACCCAACCGACAACTGTGACACCACCTACTTCACTATTCAGTTTAGAGGTGAAAACCAAAAAGGCTTTGGCGACTACTCTGATGGCTTTATGCCATCAATGAACCCTGTCATTTCAAGCCAGGTTCAAGGTTGTGTGGTTGAAGATGACCTAAATCATGCGTTGGGCGACAGCAGTGAAGGGTTGTTAAGCGCTGCGCTACATTACCGCGCAAATGGCAGCTGCCCAGCGGTCGCACAATCTAAAGCTCTTGCTGCTCCTGCCGCGCCATTCGATGACCCTGGTTACATACTAGAAGACACGCGCAAACAAAGCCTGTGGCGCAATAACCGCATCTTAACGGATATCAATGGAGCGCAATGATGCAATTGATTAGACCTTTCGCTGGTGTTGCTCTTGTTGGTGCTGCAGCTATTAGCATTGCCACCCTCACCGCTTGCAGCGCAAGCAGTGATCAACAAGCTGTAGCTCCTCAAGCAAGTAGTCAACAAAGCGCAACTGTGCAACAGAATACAACCGCGGCGGATAAAATGGTGAGGAAGAAACCACAACCAACGCCGGCATTAGTTGCCAAAGCGACAGATAAGGGTCATCTTGAGTTAAGTCAGGCAATTGCTAGCCTGCTTGAGATTGAGTCAGTGCGAATCGCCAAATCGGCATTTACTCAAAGCCATCAAATCACCCTAGAGCACGCCGCTCACAAGGATGCTAATGGCAACCCCATAATGGGTAGAGTTATGAGCAAACCTGAGCAATTTAGCCTGTTCATCGAGTTCGGTCAGTGCGTGGTGCGCCGCGACAGCAACCTTAAGACTGTGGTGTTGAAGCAAACTCAATGTAAGTTTCAATAATGGTTTAATTTCACCATCTTTAGATACAAAAAACGCCGCAAATGCGGCGTTTTTTATGACTTAACTCTTTATTAAAACAAAGCTAAAACCTAAGTGATTAATTGCGAACTAAACAGGCCTATCTGCTGGTCGGAACTTTCGTACAACTGTTCGAATCTGAATTATTAGCGTTCTCTCTCTGCTTGAAACAACGCTCGCATACTAACCTAAAAAACGTGACTTAATCCCACTTGTGTATTGTTTAAATGCGACAAACCTCACTCAGCTCTCAGTTTAGGGGCTGATTTCGCTCAGTTTTAGTTCAGTTTGTAGCAATTAACGTCAGATTGAATACAATGGAGTAAGTTGCAAATCACTAAAGTAGATTTTGTACACATAGTACTGAGCAAGACGGTCATATCGCTCAATCCACTAACCCTAGCTGATTGGAGAGCACCCAATAATGGACCAAGCAAAAATTTTGATCATTGATGACGACCCAGTATGTGCGGGTCTACTGCTGGCAATTTTAGGTGATGACTACCTAGTAATGAGCGCTAACTCAGGTGAAGGCGCGATTGAGATCCTAAATTCAATGACTCCCGATCTCATCTTTCTTGATATCGCCATGCCAAACATTAACGGCTATCAGGTGATTAAACACATTCAGCAAACCACTGATACTCCGCCACCAGTTGTGGTGATAAGCTCGCTTGCAGAAGCGTCAGACAAAGAGTTTGCCCTTAAACTTGGCGCCAATGGCTACCTAACTAAACCTATCGTGCCAAACGAAATCCAAGGGATTCTAAGTCACTATCTATAACAGCACTGTTTTTCTTTAGATAGTGCCCAACTCAAATTTTGCTAACGCTAGCGCCAAAGATGTAAGCAAAGTTTGAATGCTCACCGCACGAATAAACTAAAGGCTGCCAATTGGCAGCCTTTATTATTTTACTTGCAAGCTAGTGCTCAGCGCTTACTTCGCACCTGGGGTTGCAAAGCGTCCCATCCAATCTTGAACCTGGTTATACCAATAGATTGAATTGTTTGGCTTCATAATCCAGTGGTTCTCGTCTGGGAAGTAAATCATCTTCGACTCAACACCACGGGTTTGCAACGTGCGGAACAGCTCAAAACCTTGACCTACAGGCACGCGATAGTCTAGTTGACCATGCACCACTAAGGTTGGAGTTTTGAAGTTCTTAGCATTGTAGTGTGGCGAGATAGACTTGTAGATCTCTGGGTTATCCCAGTAGCTACCAAAACGCGTGCTATGGACTGAGAAATCAGCCGCCATTTGCGAGTACATGTTGTATACCGCAGCATGGATAAATAGCGCGTTGAATGGATGCTCTTCACCTAGAATGATTGAAGTTAGGTAACCACCATAACTGGCACCACCAGCCACTAGGCGATCGTTATCAATCCAGTCTTTTTGCTGGAACCACTCAGTTGCTTTAAACACATCTTCAAGCGACTTGTTTTTCCAATCAGGGTTAATGCTGTCGGCAAACTCTTGACCAAAGCTGCTAGAGCCGTGGAAGTTAGGCCATGCAGTCACATATCCCCAAGATGCAAAGGTTTGCGCATTCCAGCGGAAATGGAAACCATCAGAAATCGCATTGTGTGGACCACCGTGGATTAGCATCATCAACGGGTACTTCTTCGACTTATCAAACCCTGGAGGGTAGTGTACCCACATTTGAATGTCGTCACCGTTGTAACCCTTGTAGGTCACAGACTCATAAGTGCCCATATCAACATCCGCTAAGATATCATCATTAAACTTATCTAGGCGTGTAGTTTTGCCATTACGCTTGTTGATTTTAACGATACGCGCTGGGTATAAGAAGCTGTCGTTTGCGGCGACCAAAGTGCCGTCTTTTGAGATTGCAGGCTTACCGAAGTTAGTCGCTTTAGTGATTGGCTTCACTTTACCGTTTTTAGCACTGATATGATAAATACGGCGAGTCGCTGCATCATCAATCGCGCTGTAGAAACCTTTACCGTCGTCAGTCCACACGAAGTTACTCACGCTGCGGTCAAAATCACTAGTCAACACTTTCTCAGTGCGTTTAGCCATATCTAGCAGCACTAGGTTTGAAGTATCCGCATAGAAACCCGGAATCAACTGACGCGTGAATGCCAGTGTTTTACCATTAGGGCTAAAGGTTGGGTTAGCGTCTGGGGCATTGTTTTTCGGGGTTAAGTTTACCGCTTTACCGCTGCCAATTTTCGCAAGGAAGATATCAATTTTAGGGTCAACTTGGTTGTCCCAACCATTGCTGTTAAAGGCAATGTATTGCTCTTTCGGGTCAATATCATAGTTGCCAGCACTTTGAGATGCGCGCGGTAACTGCTTGCCTAGTGGCTGAGTAATCGCCTCAACGTCACCACCTAGTGCAGGAATACGGAATACGTGGGCTTCACGATCTTCTTCAATCCAGTGATCAAAATAAGAATAAGGTAGTGCGTTCCACTGCCTTGCTGACACTTTATTGTCTTTATTGGCTTTTAGTTGCTGCGCCATTTCATCCCAGTTCTTGCCTGGGAAAACACGGCTAATAAAGTAGATGTGCTTACCTACCCACTTTAAACCTTTTACGCCACCAGGTACGTCAGTTAAACGCTGTGCTTCACCCGCTTGCTCCATTGGCAGTAGATAAACCTGACCAGCTTCGTCTTTATCACGCTGACTAATAAAGGCAAGAGTTTTGCCATCTGGTGAGAATACAGGCTCGCTTACACGCATACCTTTAGCGGTTAATGGGCGCTGAGTTTTACCATCTTCGTCAAATAACCAAAGCTGTGTGGTGCCTTTATCTTCAGGCACATCATATTCAGTTACTGGCGCAATAATGTGCTCACCATTAGGTGAAATAATTGGTGACCCAACTCGGCTTAGCTGCCACAAGACATCAACCGACAGGGTTTTATTTGCTTGCTCTGCCACAACCATAAAAGGCGTGAGCAGACACATAAGCAGTATCCCGACTTTCTTCACAAGTGGTCTCCTTGAAGTATCCATAATTCATTATTGTTATCTAACCTGGGTTCAGGTTGTTTGCAGCAATCTGTTTAGTGCTAACTAAATGTTGCCAACATCACTTAAAGACTGTTGTATACAATAAGTTTAATCGATCGCGTCGACAGTATAGCTGTAAAAGCCCTAACGCGGGTACGACCATTTTAGCCAGATTGTGGCAAGGTCACATTCTAGTCTAGCTAACTGAAATGATACTTAATCACATACATCATCCACAAGCTTGTATATACAAACCAAGACACTGATTTTAAGCGGTTTAATTTTGATATTGTAAACAACAAAGCGTAAGCAAAAGATACATTTGCTTACGCTTTTCGTCCATTGGGTTGAATGGTTTTAAAACTCATCAATCACATTAAATGCGCGATACTCGTCATAGGCAAACTGATCTGTCATGCCGCTGATGTAATCTATCAATAAGCGAGTGCGGAAATAAAACTCGCGGCATTGCTCGTCATCAATTTGCGCAATCAACGCATTGTCATCCATCGCTGCTTTGTATGCTGCGATATGCTTAGAAGATAGCTTTTTAAATAGCCGCTTAGGGTAAATCGGGATATTGATGTCGCTAATATCTATCCCCTTTTCACTAGCACCAGACTTTCCGTAAGCAAGCAGGGTAAACTGTTCACCAGATAACGCGAGCAAAGGCTTATAGCACGCCATTAAACCGCTAATTACCCGATACCCTTGCAGCTCCCTAGCCTCTACTTCTGCATGACAAAATGCCTGCTCTAGCGCCACTTGCTTAAAGGTTTCTACCAGCATGTGGTTAACGCTGTTATCTTCAATCAGTGCCTGATTAAGGGTGCCATCAAACACGGCTTGAAGGTTATCGACAAAACGTTTTTGTGCATGTTGAGGCAAGCGCTTATTCACTTCGACCCGCAAGAATACAAAGAACATGCTGTCGTAACTGCCTTCGTTCTTACTGGCTAGATACGCAGCTCTATCTAGCATCTGCTGCATCAAAGCTTGTTCGCTTTTGCTTAAATGTGTGCTCAGTTCGGTAAACTTATCAAGTAAGGCCCGACGCATTTGTTCAACACTCAGTACATCTTTCTCAACCGCGTCTTCTAAATCAGCAATACCGTAAGAAATATCATCAGCCGCCTCCATGATGTAGGCAAACGGCGAACGGCAACCTGGTGCGATACTTAAGGTGCTAGTTAACTTGTCGATGTAGTCGGTCTCAGACAGATAAAAGCCGACCTTCTTTTTCAAGTAGCTTTGCGGATCACTACTACCCTTTTTCGGCTTTGCCTCAGTGCCGCAGCGGGTGTATTTTAAAATGCCTGACGCTTGTGAGTAGGTAAGATTGAGTTTCAGCAAGGTATGGATCAGGCGAATGCCTTGCGCATTGCCCTCAAAGTGGCATAAATCATTAGCGATTGTCGCAGGTAAATTCTTACCAGACATTTGCTGATATATATCGCCTAAATGGTTTTCTAACCAATCAATTAACGCCGCCTCACCAAAGTGACCAAAAGGGGGATTCCCCACATCGTGCATCAAACATGACATCTCAACAATGGTTTCTAGCTCGCGAGCAAAACTAGATAAATCGGTATTTTGATAGTTTTTTACCGCATCACAGACAAGCTGGCTGATATAACGCCCTACCTGTTGCACTTCCATAGAATGGGTCAACCGGCTACGCACCGCGGCATTGCGCTCTAATGGAAAAACCTGAGTCTTTTGCTGCAGGCGCCGAATCGCTGCTGAATTAATAATACGACCACGGTCGCTTTCAAACTGCCTCAAAATCGGCGCAGACGACGCTTTAAATTGGATTGGTCGATCAATTTTAATTTTACGGCAAAATTCGATTGTCATGGCAGCACGCGCGAGTCTAGTTAGATTGCAATCAAACTACCTTACAAGTGCATATCAATCAATGATTTGCGATTTAGCCAATCAAGAGTATTTGGCTAAGCCAATAGTTGAACTATCTGCGGATGTTATGAATAGCGTCGTTATCAATCATCGCCTGCAACTGTTTTAACGACTGCTCTGTTTGCTGTTGTTCTTGAGCTAATGTATCAAGTGGCGGCTTACTTACATGCGGTATTCGCTGCTGCTTTTTGAGGTAACGGTTGTGTTTAGTCTGCTTGTTCTTGCGGCTTTGCGCTTTCGATTTCTGGCTTGAATGAATCAGAATCAGGCCAAAGCAGATTATGATAAGTCCCATCAGCAAGTTAACAGAGATAGCTAACACAATACCGAAAAATATAAGTAATGCAGCCATAGCATCTCCCATTAACAATTAGTACTCTCTGTGACTTAAGAGCAGCATGAACAAAAACAAACAGATAATCTGTTTATCCCGCCCATCCTAGGGAGTTAAAAATCACTACGCATTTTCACATTTCTTAGTAAAAAATAGTGATGATTATTTTTTACAGCGATAAAAAATCCAGATAAAACCAAATAAACTACACCACAACGAATGAACAACAATCGCAACACAAAGGTCTAATTAATCAGAGTGTTGCAAAAAAAGCTAGATCAACTCCCTAACTTGATTGAGTGCATCAACAGCAAAACCCTGATCATAAAAATAAATAACTTCACCTTGCTCGTTGAGTAACACTACCCGCGCGTTATTAGGACTTTGGTTACCCGTTAACGCCTGCACCAAGGCACCGTCTTGATAAATCGTGACTACGCCTTTCCATAATGGCTTAGGGATACCTGCGCGCATACCGTTATCAATCATGGTGCTGAACATACGCGGAAACATGCCCTGAATTGTAGGTAACTCGTACACATCAACACGAGTTTGGGTCATGTCCAGACCTATCAACCAACGGTCAATATCGAACTGGCTATCTTGCTTATATCCGATCAGTAGTAACGTTTTTTTACCCAGCACATCGTCAGGAAACACCATTTCCTGTTGTTCTAAACTGGTACCGCTCACTTTTGGAAAAACCTGCCCAGTAATATCCTGATTAGGATATTGAGTCGCGCAGCCAGTTAACACTGATGAAGCTAACACTAAAATAAATGTAATGAGAATACGCTGCATAGAAACTCCCTTTCGAATAACTCTTAAAAGTGAAAATAATTAATGATTTATAGACCCACTACGTTACGAGTATCAGATTAGTTTAAGTGATTAAGTAAAAAGTAAACACATGGCTCACAACCACGGATAACAGTGCAAGTAGTCGCAACTAAATATACTCACCCTACCGCACTCTCAAAAACCAAGTATTAATGATAAAATAGCCACAACAACGCAAACTAGATTAGGTAACACGATGAACCCAATTATTGCCCTGCTTAAAGAGCACAACATTAGTGATGAGAAGATTAACGAGGTATTTCAGGCATTAACTGAGAACCCTATGATGGCGATGAGCATTATTGGCCAACTTGGTATTGCACCTGAAAAGCTACAACAGCTAATGGCGATGGTGATGCAAAACCCAGCACTGATTAAAGAAGCCACTGAAGACTTAGGTTTAGACTTTGCTAAAGTGCAGGAAGCACAAAGCAAACTAAATCAATAGAAGCTAGACCAATAAATAATCAGCTAGCGCTAGACGTTGAAGCTAAACATTGCCGGTAACCGACGTTTACGCCTCAGCACATAGCAATACCAATCTAAAAGCCAGCATCTCGCTGGCTTTTTCGTATCTGCAACACGCCAAATGAACTCAAATTGAGCTAGAAAGTTGCTAATTGCTCGCCTCATCGACTAGGAGATCAAATTACTATCGGGCTAATTCTTAATCTCGATCACAATATTGTAATACAATAGTATTGTAGTATTCTGAGCAGTTTAAGAGACTTGAATAAGATCTTTGGGGAAACCAATATGAAAAAAATCTACCTAAGCCTATTAGCAGCAAGCGTTATCGCAGGTTGCTCATCTACCGCACCTGCGCCACAAGTAAAGCATGAGTTTAACTACGACTACTCAAAGTACAATCTAGACCCAACTAAAGCCCCTGCGCAAAACTTTGATCTATCTAACTGGAAAATCACCTTACCAGAAATGACCACTGAAGGTTCTCGCAAAGGTAAAGCGTTAGAGATCAACAAGCATGAGCTTAGCAATCAGCAAACGCCTTATATTCACCCAGAGTGGTTCTACACGGATAGCAAAACTGGTGCACTGGTATTCGTATCTCCAAACCAGGCTCCAACAACCAAAAACAGTAAAAATACTCGCTCAGAACTGCGCGCCATGCTTGCCGAGCAATACAATGACCCAAAAAACAACTTCGTAATCAAATCGCATCCTCAAGCCAACAGCTACGGCGCGATTGGTGGCCAGTTAAAAGCAACACTGTCTGTAGACCAGGTGAGCACCAGTGGGGAATACCGTAAAAACAACGCCTTTGCGGTAGTCATTGGTCAAATCCATGGTTCAGACAACGAGCCATTAAAAATCTCTTACCGTAAACTGCCAGGTCATGAGTTTGGCTCATTATCTTGGAACTACGAACTAAACCCAGTGCCAGACCTGCAGGATGCTCGTGATAGCAACGGCAAAAAGCTACGTAAAGATATTCGCCACAATGTATTTGGTAAGTACAACCTACGTGAGCACCACGACGATCCAAAAGACGGTATTCGTTTAGGCGAAATCTTCTCTTACGAAGTCAATGTTAAAGACAACATCATGCACCTAACTTTCACTAAGAACCCAGGTGAGAAAAATGAAATCGTTAAGACCTTTGAAGTTGACCTAGCCGAAGGTAACTACAAAGGCCATGAAGTTGACCAGGGCTATGGCGACGACTGGATGTACTACAAAGCCGGTGTTTACAATCAATGTAATACCAAAGCGAGCAGCTCAAACTGTGAGTGGCGTGGTATGGAAGCAGGCGACTATGCTAAAGCTAGCTTCTACGAGTTAGAACTCAATCAATAACACCTAATTACTGGCTGGGTAACTAAACCAGCAGTCGCTAAATAATAACACCTAATTACTGGCTGGGTAACTAAACCAGCAGTCGCTAAATAATAACGTAAAGCCCATCGCTAATAGCCATAATAGTGCCATTGACGATGGGCTTTTTATTTATCTCGCTATATTTCTTTACGTATTTATTCCTATATTACTTTAAAACACCTTTAACTATATGAGCGAACCCTAATTTAGCTAACGAATCTTTTAAAATAATAATTAATAAATATTCAGCTAAAAAATATAATTACCCCAAACTTAAAACAAAGTTAAAAACACTAAAACTAAATATCTAAAAATCATCCCAATTAACCCCCAGATAAATTTTAAGATAAAATTAATCATTGACAAAACAAGCCATATGCATAAGTAAATTTGGTTATAGATCACAAAACAAAATAGCAAGCTTATTACAAACAAACACTTACCCACGCACGCCCTATATAAAATCAAACCCTAAACAACTAAACCATTGTTTAAAAACAAATTATTTAGTGAAAAATCAACTAACGATTTATTTAGACCAAGCTCACATAACATGCCAATTAAAAGCCTGTTTAAGAAACAAGCATGTTACTTATATGTTTGCCGGCAAAACAAAACTTAACAATAAGCCAATATTTACTTTTACTGAATGTGAATAAAGATGATGAATATTCACTTGAAAAAAGTAATTAGGAGTGATGATGAAACTACAAAAACTCGCAATTGCTGTAGCAGTGATGACCGCACTTAGTGCTTGTGGCAGCAGTGATGACGATCCAATCACTTGTAAGGATGGGGAAATACTAAATCCTGACACAAACGTCTGTGAACCTGAACCTGAGCCAGAACCAGTCGACTACTACAACAGTGACAACTGGAAGGAAGCCTTCCCTGAGCAACATGAGTCTTGGGCGAAAACTGCAGAAAATAACCCTGAATCTGGCAAGCCAACCGACTTACTTGAAGCCAACCCTAACCTAGTTGCGGCTTGGGCTGGTTACGGTTTTGCCAAAGATTACAACCGCGCTCGTGGCCACCACTTCGCCCTTACAGACATTATCACCACACTGCGCACTGGTGCGCCTATGGTGGGTATGGACGGAGAAATTGTTGGTGAAACAATGGCAGCTAGCTGCTGGTCTTGTAAAACCACTGATGTAGCACGCTTGTATGAAGAAAAGGGTGAAGGCAAATTCTCTAACAACGGCTGGTCTGTTTGGGGCGATGAAATGGGCAACACCATTGGTTGTTCAGATTGTCACGACCACGGTAAGAGCGATTTACGTTTAAGCCGCCCTTACACAGATCGTGCAATGACCATTATCGACAAAACCTTTGCGGCGCAAAGTCACGATATGCAATCTAGCCAGACTTGTGCTCAATGCCACGTTGAGTATTACTTTGACGGCACAGATGAGAAGAAAGTGCGCTACCCATGGGACTTCTGGGTACCAGGTGTTGAAACCGACTACGCTGACAAAGTTGCCTACCAAGGTACCGATGACTTGTATAAAGGCTTTGCAGCTGAGGCTCAGCTAGCTTACTTTGACGACAAAGGCTTTAAAGATTGGACCAACGCTATCTCAGGCGCGCCTATGTTAAAAGCACAGCACCCTGAATTCGAAAACTTACTTGACCGCACCAAGGAAACACACCCAAGCCCAAGTAATCACCTCGAATTCAGCTGTAACACTTGTCACATGCCGAAATCTACCAATGCAGAGGGTGAAGAGTACTCTAACCATCAGGTGAATTTCTCAATGGCTAAGTTGCCAAGCGACTGTACAGGTTGTCACACTGAAGGCGGTATATTCGACATCAACAAAATTGTTGAAGAACGCAAAGCTGAAATTGACGCGCTACGTTTTGGTGAAAACGGTACTGACTTACGTCTAACTGAAGTTCACTTTAAAGCACAAGCGATTTGGGCAGCCAACAATATTGAAGGTTTAGATGCTGGCAAATCAATTGGCGAAGCTAAAGCTAACTATGAAGCTGCATTAGCTGCAGGCAATGAGCTAGCAACTGACATGAATAGCCTGTTAGTTAAAGTGCGTAACGCACAATGGTTCTGGGACAGCGCAACCGCTTCACATGGTATTGCAGCGCATAACCCTGCCGAAGCTAAGCGTCTACTGACTAAAGCTAACACTGTCTTAGATGCCGCAATCGCTGAAGCAGACACCTTACTAACTAAGTATGGTTCTAGCTACACGTTTGATAAGACCATGTACGATTCTAAAGCTAAACTGCAACCACTTGCAGGACTAAACTTAGATCAAATGAATGCAGACAAAGAAACATTCATTAAAGAACGTGTTGAAAAAGAGTGGCCTGCAAAATTAGAAAGCTACTAATTATTGACGGCTTTTATGGCTAGCTTAGTAAGTGCAAATGAATGTTCCCAACCTCAAAGCACAAACTAAAAGCAGCTAGCTATCAAGACTAGTCAATAAGCTAGAATGCTTACGCTCGATGCCAGTCAGAGATATTACCTTTGACTGGCATTTTTGCTTATAAACTGAGGCGTTCAATCGCTTAGAACAAGGCTCAAATAGCAGTGAGATAATTATCCCACGTTCAAAATAGCTAACATACATATAAACCACTTTTACCAATAAGAATTAAGGAGTAAACATGCTCATATGCTCGTACTGATTAGTATAAGCTCGCAGTTATTGCCATTATTGCGTAAAATTTGCTCCGCATACGTTATTAATGGATTGATTATGAGCAGCAAACGGTTAGCCCACGTACTCCTACTAAGTTTCACTTTTATTGCCTGTTTAACTCAGCCAGGCTATGCCTCAGACATAAACCTCAAAAAAGTTTCTGATGCAGAAAAGCGCAGTGAAGAAATCGCTGAAAGTCAGTTATCTTTAGGTTTAACAAAGCCTGGAGAAACGCCTCTTTCTACCATGATAGCGATAACTGAAGCTGCCGAGGTAGGAGACTGGCAAACGGCAGCCGAGTATGCAGACCTGCGCTTTTTGCCTAAATCAATGAGCGCGGAAAAAGGCCCAGAATATATGCGTAAGCTGGGTATTCTGTGGAGCAAACAACAGATCCTAGACCTCTCGCAAATTAGCGACTCACCAACAGGTCATGCCAACGACAAACTGCCAAGTTATCGCGACTTAATCGGTACCTTAGAAACTCAGCAAGGGCCAGTACCCGTGTACTTGCAACATGTACCTGATGGTAAATCAGGTAAGGTTTGGAAGATCTCCAACGCCACAATAGCCAAAATACCTGAGCTGTGGAGCGAGTTTGGCTACCACCCTTACGCTGAAAAACTTTCGCTAATGTTGCCCGAGTTTTACCTGATGCATATGGAGAACTGGCAAGTCATCGTATTCTTCAGTGCTTTATTCTTAGGCTGGTTTGCTAGTGGGTTGGTGAGCTACTTGGCTAAGCGAATTGCCCAGCGCTTTGAGCAAAAAATATCGGGATTAATGCAGTTTTGTGGTCGTAGTTTACGTTGGTTTATTTACCTCTCATTCTTGCAACACTTAGCTCTATCATTGGGACTATCGGTTCGAGCTAGGGTATGGTTCGACAACAGCACCTTACTCTATATCGCTAACACCATACTGGCACTCGGTATCATTGAGCTTTACTGCAACTACAAATCTAAACAGCTGCATGCTCAAGACAAAGGCTACAGCGTTGCTTTGCTCAGACCACTGGTTGCGATTATCAAAATTATCGTGGTCATCATTATCTCGCTTATGTGGTTGCAAAGCTCAGGCTATAACATGGCAACCGTATTAACCGGCTTGGGTGTAGGTAGTTTAGCCATTGCGTTAGCGGCGCAAAAACCACTAGAAAACATCTTTGGCGCGCTCACCTTGTACGCAGCGAAACCGATTAAACCCGGCGACTTTTGCCGCTTTGACAAAACGCTCGGCGTGGTTGAAGAAATCGGTCTGCGCTCAACCCGCATCCGTAAGCTAGACCGCACTGTGGTACACATTCCCAATTCAATTTTTTCCTCAAAAGAGCTAGAAAACTTTTCGGTAATTGACCGTCGCCGTTACAAACACGACTTGCGTATTAGTCTCAATACCAGCAAGCAGCAATTACAATTGTTACTGATGGAGCTGCGCAAACTATTGCTGTCACACCCAAGAGTGCTAGCAGAGGCCCAAAGAGCTAGGTTTATTGGGATTGAGCGCGACGCGTTTGTGGTTAACGTCAACGCCTATATTGATACCGGTGACATCAACGAGTACTTTGCCATCGCAGAGGACTTGAATTTTCATATCCTAAGTATGCTTAATCAACTCGATGTGCACATTGCACCAATAGGACAAAATGTGGTGTTGCAACGTGCCGATAGCGCTAACCTTGAAGTTCAACGTCAAGCAGAGCAGCTAGTACAAGAAATGATTGAAGACAATCAACTCCCCTTCCCCAATTACACAGAAGAAGAGCGCAATGCATTTAAAGGCTCAATAGAGTATCCACCTACAGGTAGCATTACTAAGCCAAAGGATGTGGTGCGTTTTTCAAAAGAAGATGAAGAAACCGAAATACGCAGCTAGACCAATATTGCTGCGGTTACGGCAAATCTACAATGCACAGCTTACAAATTGTTTGTTGTGCATTGTAGGTTTAATCGGTACTAAAACTGGTACTTGATACCAACACGGCTACGAAGCTCGCGTTTGTCGGAGGTAGCGCTAACAGACACATCACCTACCTCAAACCAAGGGCTCCATTTTCCCTGACTGTAACGAACGGTTAGGTTGTTTTCATAATTAGAGCGGCCGTTGTCATACAAATGATAGTTGCCATCTGCAGCGTAATACTGGTTTAACTCTAAAGCATATGCCCAACGATTGTGTTTGTAACCTAGGTTTGCGGTATAACGGTGGCGAAAACGTTTAACGCTTTCATGAGGTTTAACGTCCAAGCGGTAACGAGCGCTAATGGATAAACCATCAACGGATAAGGGTTTGTAGGTTAAGCGTAACTGTGGTTTATAGGTTGCATTGTCGCCACTAAACTCGACCGGCATACCAGGGATAAGCTCCCATTCATCTGCTAGCTTAAACTTATAGCCAGTATCAATTTCAGCGCCAGTAGCCTCTACTCCGTCCATAAAGCCACCAGTTGGGCTTTTAAACTTTAGCTCTAATGACATTGAGAGGTTTTTAGTTGGTGAGCCCCCCATCTTCATGCGGCTAGCATGCTTTTGCGAGTCATTCTTATACTCATGACGGAAATCAACCGAAATAGCCGAAGCATAAAAACTCGCCATACTGACAGGTAAAGCCACCATTAAAGCAATAACTAAAGCTAACGAACGCTGCATACTTGCACCCAATATTGTATATAACAGAGGAGTATTTAATTTGTATTACAATAAGAAAATATTCTCTTTCCAATATACGAGCATGCATTCTGTGATCTAGGCAGTTCAATCTGCTAGTAACACCGCATAGTGCAGACAATTCGTTTACATTAGCACAACACTAAATAAGCAATACATACATAAGTCATCACTTAATAAGCAATAAATCCTCCCTCAAAACCAACAAGTTTGGGTCAGTGTAAAAATAGGCAAAAACAAGCCAATTGAGCAATCAGCTTCAATTTTATGAAATCAGTAAGATATTGAAAAATAGAAAATAATTTAGATAACCGACGAACAAGCTAACTGGCGAGCACAGTAAAACTTAACATTTTACTCTGACCCAACCTCCCTTGCGTTAGGCTCAATGAGTTGCAACTGCTCGTCATACATGGACGTAAGCAAGGGCTCACCTTTGGCGTTGACGCTAAACAAGCCATATTGCGCAGCTTCATATAACTTTGCGTGGCCTTCTTGAAAGAAAAACGCGTTGGTTGCAAACTTCACTCGCCCATCACGAACTCGGTATTGCACTCTTAACTGCTGCGCCTTTAATGGCTGACTAATTTCAGCCATTGATTCAATTGCAGCAAATTGAGCCACACCATGAGTGTCTACATCTACAATCACGTAGCCTTGCTGATTAGCCAGAGATTGCCAAGTTAATGACCGCTGCTCTTGGCCTGACGTTGTGGATTGCTCCTCTAACTCGTCACGGATCTGATTAGCCAGCTCAAAACGCAGCGCCATGTAATCACCCTGCATTAGCGACCTTGGGTCAACAGGAGCTAATTTGAAAAGCACCTTATCTCCCGATATTAAGTGCTGCTCTTTAACGTAGATTTGCCAATTGACTAACCCCAGCATTAACACCAAAGCAGCAAACACCAGCCACCAGTGACGTGCACTTACTCGTTCACAGTGGTGCGCATGGTCAATTTGCCTGTGACTCGTTTGCCTATAGTTAGCCTGTCCATTATCAGTCAATGTTGGACTCCTCCATGTTAGCCCCAATCAGCCCGGAAACTGCGACATAACGAAGCATCCCCCAGCGAACGATAAGTAATAATGCGCCTGTCACCAGCAAGATGCCTGACTTAGCCACTAAACTCACATCTAACCAGTAATAATAGGCACTCATAAAACTCACTAGAGCTAACACTCCCGCACCTATAAGCAAATTATTACTCGCAGACATTCCCAATAACATCACCAAAACGCCGACAATTAAGCCATGAGCCTGCATCGTCAACATCGCGAGTAAGCCTATGATTATTAGTACTGCAGCACGAACGGTGACGGGTATACCTGAGTAGCGACTGAGTATGGTACGTGTAATGAAAAGTGCCACTAGCCCCATCAATAAATCCCCCATCCAGGGCGATGTAAATGCCGCTTCGGAATAACGAAAACTCACCTGCTTGATCCAGTTATACTCAAACGCAAGAAAGCAGGTTTGCAAAACACTGATAAACAGCAAACCATAAGCAACGGCCATACGATGATAACCAGCACTGGATGCCGCAAAAAGCTGGTACCAGCGCGGAAGTGGGCGTTTATACAAGTCAAACTCAGTCAGAATCAAATAACTGGCAAGCGCAAAAAGTAGCGCCTCAGCTAAATATGGCAATCCCCACAGAGACATGGACGCCATTAAACACATCCCGGCCAATGCCGCTGAGCAAAAGCGATGTATCACGTTAGGCATCAGCAAGATCAACCCAAACTGCACAATACTGGCAATGACAAAACACGCCTTAGTATCAAAATGTTCAGCAAAGCCAATCATCAACACAGCTTGCCCAGTGAGGCTCAACGCCAGCGCTAAATGCTCATAAAATTCGTTCCCCTTGCGAGCAAATAACACACCTGCAGCCAAAATAATCCCTGGACCAACGATAAATGGCAGCGCATCTTCTTCAAGTAAGAAGCTCAAACTCAAGAAAATAAACCCAAGCAAGAACAAGGCTGCGAGCCAACCCGCTGCAGCGAGTAACAGTTTTACAAACCAAGGCGAGTCCACATCTTCACAAAGCGTTGGTTTGTCGCCAGTCACCAGGTCAAGAGTGTATAACTGCTGCCACATTTCTGATGCTTGCCTCATTGCTGCCACTCCCGATTTAACTTACGTAACCACACCGCAGAGCTAGCTGCCATTGCAATAATCGACATACCTATAAATAGAAACGCGCCACCGTCCAACCTACTCAATAAGTGATGGACCAAGAAGCTAATAATCACCAGATTGACCGACACCAATGCCAACGCCACCATAAATAAGTCTTGTCGCTTGTAGATGTAGCCCCAATACATTGCCAGTAACCATAAAGGCCAACCAATAAACGACTGCCAACCAAAGTCTTCAAAGTTAACAATGGTTCCAATCATAAGTATGGTTATTGGCACCGCCGCATATATCGCTATCAACCTTGCAGACCATGCGTTTTTCATCCAAAGGCGCGAGCGGCTAAAATACTCCCAGCAAACTATGGCGAGTGTGTTTAACAGCCAAGCATGCCACAAACCATTGAGCTCAGGCGTGCTTAACCAGCCAAAGTCTCCTCTAAAATTCATGTGATAGAGTGACGCTGCAACATTCAACAGTGCTAACCACAGCACCCATAGTGGCGCAAAGCGGCTCACAATAACCCAAGGGGTGACCAACAGCGCCCAGTTAAAGAACAGTTGCCAGGGATCGGCCCCAGTTTGGTAAGTTTGACCAAACAAAGCTAATAGCACGCCCAGTAGTATTGCCGCTACAAATAAAGGGATTTGATTAATGCCTGGCTGTACTATGCCAGCCGCTTGCCCGCCAAGGTTGGCAGATGATTGAGTGGTAGATGAGCCACTATGTGGCTCAGAATTAAAGCGGCGACTTGAGCCTTGTTGATGAATACAATCTTGCTGAGTGCAAGAGTGTTGACGGCTAGAGTTAGCTGCGCGGCTTATTTTTATTTTGTAGAGCGTATAGTAGGCTATTACGCTTAACACCAATAGCACCTCTACCAGTGCAAACTTAGCAAAACGTCCCATTTCTGCCCAATTATAGGCAATAAAAAACAGCACAGAAAAAACGAATGACAGTGCGCCTAGCCAGAGTAAAGTTCGGTCTAAAAACTTCAACCAGTCATGCATTTGTGGGCGAACTTCGGTTGCAACCAACGCCTGCTCGACTTTTTCAGGCGCAATTGCATTGTGCTCTAGCAAGGAAATAACCTGCTGACGATTTGAAGCCATATCGAATCCATTCTCTATCTATGATGCTTTACAAAAGCGTAATACCAATCGGTATAAATAATCAGTCAGAGGTTTCGCAGGAAAAGCTGCTTTAAACAAGGCAGAGATTGCAGCGAGCCAGTTGTTCTAACTTCAAAGCTTCTAACCAATTGATAAGCCATTTTAAACAGTAAGAGTTAACCGGTATGAATGGTCACACACTTTTGCTGATTGGTATTAGCTGCGTTTGCGTTCAAAAACATTGATAACAACATCGATTATCTTTGTTCAAAACCCAACTAATTACAATGTGTTAAACAAAGTTTAATGGATTAATATTGGTATGAGCGACTCATGAGCCAACCGAACTGCTATTCAACATTATTCAGTGATGTCAAACACAACTTAACCCGCTAACTGCACCTGGTTTTTACCACTGGTTTTAGCCTGATATAAGGCATCATCAGCAAGGTTAATCATCACTTCAACACAATCCTGGCTTACGGACTGCCCAGCAAAGATGTGATAACTACTGCCGGCAACACCCAAGCTTGCGCTGATTTGATGCGTTCTAGGCAGTTCGCTACATTTAGTCCGCTCAATCGCCACGCGGATCCGCTCAGCGTGGAACTGTGCTTGCTCCTGCGAGGTGTTTGGCAACAGCACAATAAACTCTTCGCCGCCCCACCTAGCTATCACATCACTGCCACGACATGCTTGCTTGATTGAGTTAGCTACTGCCTGCAACACTTTGTCACCAACATGATGACCATACTGATCATTAATGCGCTTAAACAAATCGATGTCGATTAGTACCACCGACATATCAAGTTGCTCACGCTCAATACTCGCCAACACCGGCTTGATTTGGGTATGAAAACCACGGCGATTATTAAGCTGAGTAAGAGGGTCTGTACGGGCGAACTTTTCTGCCACCAGCTTATCAATTTGCGCCTTACGAAATTGCCCGGCGAGAATCGATGCCAGCAAGATGGCCTCCACCGCCATGCCGACTTCAATCGCTTTAAAGGTATAGTCATTGTATGGCACCAGAATGCCAGCGACTGCGAGGGTCGAAACCGTAATACAAATCGCTGCAGTGACCGAAGACAATATAAACGTCATCGCAAATGGCTTTTTGGCATAGAGCGCTCTCACCCCCATAGCAATGAATAGCAGCACAAAACAGGTGTTAAGGAAAAACGCCAACACCATAGAGAAAAACAGCTGGCTAAATACAAAGCCAATCAACATCCCTAATGGAATATACAAGGTGGTGCGCAGTACAAACTTATCAAGCTTTGGCGCATATTCTTTGGTTTGTAGCAAGGCGCGAGCAAAGTGCAAACCCGCTACGCTGTAGGTGATCATCAAAAAGATATCGAGCCAATCTTGAAAATACGGCCCAAAGTCATAGGTAATAATGGTGTGTAATTGCCCAGTGTAGGACAAGCTATTAGTAACAAAACCGAGTAAATATAGACCGTACAAGCCATATTCTTTACGGCGAATGAAGAAGTACAGCACCAGGTTATAAAGTGCTAAGGCAATCATAATGCCGTAAAGCGCGCCGTACTGGTAACCACTGTTAATATCACGGTTAATAGCATTTTCAACCGAGCTAAACTGCAGTGGAATTGCCATAGGTCCAAGGGTTTCTACCCGCATGATCACCTGAGTGACGCCCGGCGGATACACATACTCAAATGCGTAGTAGCGATACGCCATAGGCCTTTTCTCAAAAGCATAGCCATCACCACCAGCGACATACTTAACCACTTCGCCATCGCGTATAAGCCAAGTATCAATATAATCTAGCCAAGGGGTTTCTGCAGATAAACGGTATAGCTGGCCAAGATCGGAAGTATTACGGATCTCAAAGGTCATCCACACTGGGTCAACATTAATTCCTAGTGAAATCGAGTTACTGTTACCTTGCGTCAGCTCATCACTAGCAAACCTCAATCTGGCTTGCTCAAGCGAGATAATCCCATCTCGCTCGCGAAAATACTGAGTGTGTTTACCCAGGCTTCCCTGACTAAAGCTTGGAATAACAACTGTTTCTGCATTGGCAAACGGTAAGATACTGGCGCACAACAGCAACATCACTAGCAAAATTTGCCAGCTATGAACTGAGTGAAGCTTGTCCTTACTTGTGGTCACAGTCCGTTATTCCCTTAATGGCCGAATACTCAGTATAAGTGATAAATGTTAATACTTTGATACTAACACCAATTAGGCAGTAAAAACATGCAGTGGCTAAGGCTTAGCGGCTAGTTTCCTATATCGATAATGTAAGCAACTGTGAGCTTAAGCTTACACCTGTGCATGACTAAACAAACAAGCCTATGGGATTGGTGCAACCTAAAGGTATATGTGCCACATCTGGGCGCAAAGCGGATAAATCCTAACGGAAGGACAAATGAAATCTGAACTGGCACACAGTAAAACACAGACAACAAAAAAGCCCCAATATGCTATTGATTGTATTGGGGCTTTATTGATGCGTTAGTTATGAATTTACAAGCAAAGTTTGTAGTGATTACAAACTTGCGTGAGGACCAAATACCTCATAGTGCATTTGCGACTCAGCCACATTTAGTGCTAATAACTGCTGCTTAACCGCTGACATAAAGCCAATTGGACCACAGAAGTAATACTTGGCATTTGGTTGAATATGCTTCGCTACCTTATCTAACTCAACTGTGCCGCTAAAGTCATAATGCTCTACCTGTTTGTCATCAGCTAATGGCTCACGATACCAAACATAGCTACTAAGCTTGTCGTGCTCAGCAGTTTTATCATTAATCGCTGCAGCAAATGCGTGTTGCTCACCATCTTCACAAGCATGTACCCAGGTGATCTCACCATTATGTTGTTTAGCAAGCAGTTGGTTAAGCATGCTTTTCATTGGTGTTTGCCCTACACCAGCAGAAAGCAGCACCACAGGCGTGTCGGCGTCAGCATCTAATACAAAATCACCAGCAGGTGCAATCACATCAATTTCATCGCCTTCGTGATAGTGCTCGTGCAATAGGTTAGAAACTTTACCGCCTTGCTCAGCCTTAACGCTAATGCGGTAAGTGCTGCCATTTGGCGCATCTGACAGCGAATACTGGCGAATTTCAGTGTTCTCTAGCTGCTCATGCCCAAGCGACAAACTCAGGAATTGACCCGGCACAAAATCCACGACAGCTTCACCATCGACAGGAGCAAGCACAAATGAAGTAATCACTGAAGACTCAACTTGTTTAGCTTTAATCACAAAACGGCGCGTACCTTGCCAGCCACCTTGTTTATCAGCAGTTTGCTTATAAAGCTCAGCTTCACGATTAATAAAGATGTCAGCTAAAAGGCCATACGCCTTACCCCAAGCGCTTAATACTTCTTCAGTTACCGCTTCCCCACCAAGCTCTTGCAAGGTTGCAAGCAAGTGACCACCAACAATGGCGTATTGCTCTGGCTTAATTAAAAAACCTGTGTGCTTATGGGCAATTTTCTCAACTGCGCCAGCAAGCGCACCTAGGTTATCAATGTTCTTTGCATACGCAGCAACAGCATTAAACAGCGCCACAGGCTGACCACCACTGTGCTGATGCGATAGGTTAAATACATCTTTTAGTTCAGGGTTATGTTCAAACATACGCTGATAAAAATGCTTAGTCAGTGCTGGGCCTGCAGCTTCAAGAAGGGGAATCGTGCTCTTTACAACGTCTTTAGTATGCTGATCTAACATAAACAACCTCTAATATGTATTTAATATGCATGTTTCGAACTGGATACTAAACATGTATTTGATTTAGATCAATAGAATTCCAAATAATTATTAATCTAAACAGAACGATAGCCTAAATAAACAACAATAAAGATAAGTTAACTGGCCAGGTTTAATGTTCACCTGACTACTTCATATGGTTGTTCAACAAATTAAACACCGCACCTTAACAAATTAACCACATCAAGCTTGACTGTTCAGCAGATTTTGGCTGTCATACTTCAGTGCAATTTTTCATTGGGCAGCTCTATTTTTATCCGTTGTATCTCATTAATTTTAAGGAGTAATTATGACTACTTACACGGAACGTAACCGCAAATCTCTCAAGCTAAAACTTCTCCCACTTGGAGCCGTTGCATCAGCGATTATTTCAACATCAACAATGGCTCATCAGTTTGACGCGCGCTCATATGCAATGGGTGGCGTAGGAGCAAGCAGTGCTGACTACTTAACCGCGCCTTTCCATAACCCAGCCCTTGCTGCTAAATACGAACAAGATGATGACATTGCCCTACTATTTCCTTCTATTGGTGCAGATGCCAATGATCCAACCGATATTATTCAAAATGTAGAGGACTTTTCAGACATCTATGACGAATTCAAGGGCATGAGCAATCCAACTGAAGCGGACGCTCAAAAGGTGATTGACCAGTTAAAATTGGTTCAAGGTGACTATGCTCAGGTTCAAGCTGGTACACATCTCGCGCTGGCGATACCCAATGATTTGGTATCTGTTAACGTATTTGCGCAGGCTTATGCTGACGCACTGGTATTTGCAGATATTACCGATGAAGATCTAGTGCCTGAGAACATTATTAAGCAAGACCTCAGCTCGCAAGCACTGACTATGGGTGTGGTGGTAAGTGAGTTTGGTGTCAGCCTTGCGAAATCGTATAAGCTACCTACTGCAACCATTTATTATGGTGTATCACCTAAGTATCAAAACGTTAAAACCATTAACTACATCAGTGATATTGAAAACTACAAGTTTGATGATTGGGACGATGACCGCTATCAATCTGACGACAATAACTTCAATGTTGATTTAGGCATTGCCTATCAGCACAACGCTGGCTTTGGTGTCGCGCTTGCAGCAAAGAACGTGATTAAAAATAGCTACAACACGCAAATCATCAAAGGCGTTCAAGGTCAGTATGAAGTCTCGCCAACTTATACTCTAAGCGGTAACTATCAAAACCATTTACTCACTGCGGCTATTGATATTCAATTGAATGAGTCTGAAGGTTATAAGGGCATCACTGGCACCAGCAACGCCTATGATGCAGAAGCCGATAACCGCCAATTTGCCGCATTAGGTGTCGAGTTCTTCCCTGAGAGCTGGTTTAAGCTGCGCGCAGGTTATCAAACCGATTTAACCAACAACACTGACGACAGCATCACCGCAGGTCTTGGTTTCTCGCCATTTGATGTATTCCATTTTGATCTATCAGCTCGCTACGCCGACAGCAAAGACATGGGTGCAGCACTACAAACTAGGTTTACTTTTTAAAACACTAAAACGTACAACTAGCTAAAATGAATAAGCCCTCAAAGCGTTAATATTGAGGGCTTTTAATTAATAGAAGCGTTAACTTTTACTTTTAGCTGTTATGTAGATAAAGCCATACGTATTCTCAACTAAATTAAATCTTGATGTGTATAAATCGCTGTATGTAATTTTTAAATTGAAGATTGAATTTTCTCGTTGAAATTCAAGGTGTAGAATAACAAATCAACTTCGCTAAAAGGCTTATTTTGTGGAACAAGGAAAGTTAGTCCGTTGGAATGAAGAAAAAGGTTTTGGCTTCATCAAACCTACAACTAGTGCAAATAAAAAAGATGTGTTTATTCACATATCCATACTCAAGCACATGGCCAGAAAACCTGTAGTGGGTGACCAAATCAACTATTTTTCAGAGACTCAAAGCGATGGAAAATTAAAAGCGGTAAAGGCTAATATCGAGGGCGTAGCGGTTGTCGCTACCCATCAACCCAATCGCAGTCGCAGTAGACGGGGTAATAGAAAATCGTCTAGCGGTTTGCTCATCCCTACGTTAGTAATATTAATCCTTGGCATTTTTGGTTTTCAGAAATATAAACAAGTGACCGCAACACCAATGCCAACTGACAAAAATATTGAACAAATGCCGTTTAAACCAGTTCAAAACTTCCGCTGCGAGGCTGGTAAAACCCACTGTAGCCACATGCGTTCATGCGAAGAGGCGATTTTCTATATCAAAAACTGCCCTGATACAAAAATGGATGGCGACAACGATGGCGTCCCATGTGAGAAGCAATGGTGTAACTCATGGTGGTAGAGTAATTAACTTTACTCTGACCCAACCTACTCTGCCCCGACCTAAATTGCAGCTCTTTGACAATTTCCATTAACGGCGAAGCACTGCAATCCAGCGGCCAAGATTGAGCAGGCTTGCCAGTGAGCCAGCCACATAGGTGAGTGCCGCAGCCTTGAGAATCTTCTCTGCATGCTTTAGGTCACCGTCATGTAGGTAGTTGCCCTCTTGTAGCATTGGAAGCGCCTTGCCATAACTGGCATCAAACTCCACAGGCAAGGTCACCAGATGCACAATGGTGCTTAAACCCATCGACAGCACGCCAATTAAGATGGTCAACATGCCAGCTTGCGGTATACGGGTGAGCAGTATGACCAATGGCGATGCCAACATCATTACGCTGGCAATACGCTCACCAACCATCGCGGCGCCAGCGAGCTTCTGCCGAGCTAGAAATAGCGACTCGCCGCGAGAATCTTGCACAGCATGCCCCACCTCATGAGCGGCGACAGTAATAGCGGTCAGGGAGTAACCAGAATAATTATCTGGCGACAGGCGAACAGCCTTAGCGGCTGGGTCATAATGATCGCCGCCGTTAGTCTCTTCAACCCTAACGTCTTTCAGCCCAAAACGATCTAGAAGATGACGCGCAAGCTCACCGCCGTTACCTTTACCACGATAACGATCTGTCGGCTGATGATACTTGCTCATCACGTGGTTAACCCACCAACCAGGCAAGAATACACAGCAAGCAATAACGAGAATTAGAATTATCCAAAGCATGAAAGTCAGTATGCCATAAAGTGGGTTTAACTCTCACGGCATTTGTCTAGTGTAGTGATTGGAGCGTAGATGGGTGTGTTTGCGAGATAGAGTAGTTGGCGAAGATTAAGAGTTTACTCTGATCCATACAAACAACTGGATCTGATGAATTTAGGCAGAGCCAAGAACTAAACCCCAGTTCCAGGAAGTACTGGGGTTACATGTTAACGATTAAACGCAGTCAACCGCATTAATATGAATAATCTGAGATGCTTATTTAGTATCGCAATTTCTTACTTTGGATACTAAAGCCCAGTATTTGCTAAGACCAACTGAATTCAGCTCTAAGACTTTTAACTCACAGTTAGCAGGAACAGACTCTATAGCCGCAGGAATTGAATAACTAGGAAATCTTGGCTTATCAACTCTAAGGGACTTCTGCTCTGTAACCTTAACAACTTTATCCACTAATTCAGATATTTTTGGGGAGCCATTAATTGCAGAAATCTTATGGAAACCACTTAACAGGCTGGTTTCATTTGGATAATGACCGATATATAACCAACCTGCAGCACTTTCATCAAGTTCAGCTTTTTCGGGCAATCTGTACCCTAAAACGCTCGGTTTTAGAACAACATCTTTATCTGAATAAAGTAAAAGTTGAATTTTTTGTACGCCATCGAATGCTGTGGATAAGGTTTCTGGACTCAAGTCTTTGGTTAAACCGGGAAAAACCATCTCCGTCACCTTGCCATTAATACCAATTCGTTCAAAAGAGACCGTCCCCCTAGATTCACTTGTCTGCGCAGCTATTGCGATACTTGGTAAATCAGTAAGGTCTATACCGGCAGAAGTATTGTAAATCTTCGCTACAATGCTTACGCCAACACCTATTTTGTATAACGCTTCATCACCTTCGACTTGTTCATTTGAAGTGCTTTTTAGCTCAGGCTCTCTCATCCAGGTAAACTTAGACCAATTCATTGAGACTTCATAAGAGTCCCCTTTAGCGCTGACTGTGCTTGTTGCAACTTTGGTTTCTAAGCCTGATTCAATCTTTCTAATGACGATATCAGAGTTGCTATTGGTTAATAAGCTCAAATAGCAAGTTGAAGGGTTATCATACTTTTGATTGTTAACAGTGACAGGGTTCTGAGTCGTTGCTGTTTCACACTTCTCAAAGTTGTCATAAAGCTCTTTCGCACTTGCTCGCCCTCCCCAGGCCGAATCTAAGTGCATTGGAGTCGGATTGACAATAAACCAACTCGTAGAGCCGCCTACTAGATCTTTCGGATCAGTCCTTGGTTCTTCATTTGTCGTTGTACAACCAGTAACTATTACGAGTAACAAAACTATCCATTTCATCTTGATAAGTCCCTTTATCTCATTCATTCTGAAATACAATTTATACAACACCCTGTTCTCTATCAAAATCACTTTAATTAAAGCCAATTGATATTCAAACTAAAGTCTTATTGCTCTAAGGAAGGTTACTTGTGTCCAAATTCTAAGCCCCAACCTTGTTATAAGCGCAACTGGTCTGGCAAACAGAACTTTACCTAAGCCATTGATTATGTTTAGATGAAACTGCTTTTTTATCATACTGAATGGATGCTGTTGATAAATGATCCTCAAAACTAAATCTTCACAAACGGCTACCTCTGCAATGGCGATAGCTGGTCAGAAACAAGAACATCAAGTCGCTTTCTACCTACGCCGCGCCTTCAAAGACAACCCCGAAATATTGGTCATCAATGATTTTAAGTTCACATTTAATGACGAAACCGCACAAATCGATCATCTAATTATTTACCCCTATGGTTTTGTACTCGTTGAATCTAAAAGCATCAAAGGCAATGTAAAAGTAAACAAGCACGGGGAATGGACAAGAAGCTTCAATCAAAAGTGGTCTGGAATACCATCACCAATCAAGCAGGTAGAACTACAACAAGATTTGTTGCACTCACTACTTGATCATCACCGCCTTGAAGTTTTAGGGAAATTCCTAGGAATTAAACAAGGATTTGGCGGACGCTGCTGGGATCACCTATGCGTAGTTTCAAGCGATGCGATTATCGACAGAGACACCATGCCAAAAGCGGTATCCAGCAAATTGGTTAAGTCTGAGTTCTTAGTCGACAAACTCAAAAAGTTAATGAAGATTAGAAACAAGCTTCTCCGCAAAGTGAATGTTTACGACACTCGACCTTACTTTAACCAACAAGAACTCGACTCAATTAGCCACTTTCTTATTGAACAAGATATCAGCCAACAAGAGTCCCCAGCTAGCAATGACAAAACTGCGGATGAATACATGGCAATACCAAGCACACCACAACAAGTACAAGTCCCCACAGCGGTGTTTCAGCACACAATAGGTACAGAAGCCGGTAAACGTAACACTTTGCAAGTCACCTGCAAACATTGCGGAGAATCAAGTAATTATATCCCTATGTATGGCAAGTTTGGCTATTACATCAAATGCAATGAGTGCACTAAAAACACGCCGATGAAACAAGCTTGTCCACAGTGCCAAAGCAAGAATACAAAAGTGAAGAAACACAAAGATACTTACACGCTAAATTGCTCAGAATGTCTCTATGAACAACGGATGATTAGTCGTTAGGTAAAGTGTATTCTTACAACTTATTTACTGCTATTTTTTCTCATTTTAAAAGGCTAGATTATGTTCAATGAGCTTTTTCACATACCTAATTCTGTAACAATAATTATTTTGTTTTTAATTCCTCTTAGCGCATACGCTTATGTAAACTCAGAGCCTAATGCTTGATAAGCCTCCCATTTTCAACTTATTCTTTACAAGAAAAAGTTTACTCTAACCCCACTTATCTAATAGCCAAGTTAAAAACGAATGGATGCGACTGATAGATGATTGTTAACACTAAAACCCTTAATCACCAGCAGACACAAGCAGCTGAAATAACACAAATCAAATCCGGCCAAAAACCGCAACAAGAAATCGCCTTCTTTTATTCCGCACTTATACAACCGCAGATTAAGGAAAGTGTATTTTGAAACCTAATACAATCAAGCTTCGCTATGTCGTGCTCCCGATAATGTTTAAAGCTGTTGCCATAGCCTTCATTTTCTTCGTTATATCATTCTTCTATCAAGATCATTTAAGCATCGCTATTGGCAAAAGTACGTTCTATCACAAATACTTATCTGAGATAAAATGGAACGATTCTATTATCTTATTCGTAGCTGCGATGTCTATATTTTTGGTCTCTCCATTTTGGCTAAAAAAGCCAATAGCATTTTTAGAATTTAAGAAATCACGTCAATTAAACTCAGTCATTTATTTATCTTTACCACTTTTTCAAGGTGGGTTATTACTATTAGCATATTCTTTAGCTACCTATGCCTCACAAAAGACATACAACTTAGACAGCTTCAATGATTGGGAATCAAACGATAAGCCAATTTATTTTAATATTCAGCATGCTGAAATTAGTGGCGTTAGAGATATGGAGATCCGCTATAACTACCTAAGCAAAAATCCTAAAACTTATGATGTGTTCTGCACCGTTTTACTAGATAGGAATAATAACCTGTGGCTTGGTATATCTGATCATTTTTTCGTTAACCGAGGAGTAGACGACCCTAAGGCTGTCATTATCGAGAAAATAATCAATGCGAATAAGAAATGTGATAACACCACAATTATAAAGAACGCCTCTTTCAAAACCAGCAATTTCAATCTTGAAAACAATGGTTTTCTTGCTGCCGCTAAGCGTCTTAATGAATCAAGGGAGCTTAACCTAGAAAACGCGCAATTGCTGGTTCACTCCAAAAGAAGCATGGAAGAACTGAGAGATTTGGGATTCAGTTTCTCGTTTATTCTGGTATTGCTATCCATATTGTTCTTATCGTACGACACATATAATGCTCGCATAAACTGGAATAAGTACCGAGAAACCAAACATAACTGAGCAAAATAACTTTAATTGATGGTATCTGACTGGGCTTAAGTATGAAAACACCTTTACCAGAAAACAAAAGCCCCGATATCTCTCGATATCGGGGCTTTCAATTTTTAACTTAGCTTGTAGCTATGAACTATAAACAACAGAGCATCTAACGCAGGAAAAATGGGCTTAGAGCAAGGCTTTTTGTAGCGACGTGTAGCGCTTTTCTACACGAGCTACAAAGTAACGCAGCTATAACCCATTTTAACCAGTTAGATTACATCATGCCGCCCATACCGCCCATACCACCCATACCGCCCATATCTGGAGCAGCTGGCGCTTCTTGTGGGATCTCACCAACCATTGCTTCGGTAGTGATCATTAGACCCGCTACAGACGCTGCATATTGGATAGCGCTACGAGTTACTTTAGTTGGGTCTAGGATACCCATCTCTAGCATGTCGCCGTACGTGTCGTTACCTGCGTTGTAACCATAGTTACCTTCGCCGTTCTTCACATTGTTAGCAACAACAGATGCTTCTTCACCTGCGTTAGTTGCGATTTGACGTAGAGGAGCTTCCATTGCACGTAGTGCGATAGTTACGCCGTGCTTTTGGTCTTCGTTGATCACTTCAACATCAGCAATTTTGCTTGCTACGCGAACCAGTGCAACACCACCACCGGCAACAACACCTTCTTCAACTGCTGCGCGAGTTGCGTGTAGTGCATCTTCTACGCGAGCTTTCTTCTCTTTCATTTCAACTTCAGTTGCTGCGCCAACTTTGATTACTGCAACACCGCCAGCTAGTTTAGCCATGCGCTCTTGTAGTTTCTCTTTGTCGTAGTCAGAAGTAGACTCTTCGATTTGCTGCTTGATTTGAGTCACGCGAGCATTGATTTGATCTTGCTCACCAGTACCGTCGATGATGGTTGTGTTGTCTTTAGTGATCACAACGCGCTTAGCAGTACCTAGGTCTTCTAGGGTAGCTTTTTCAACTTCAAGACCGATTTCTTCAGCGATTACCGTACCGCCAGTTAGAATCGCGATGTCTTGTAGCATAGCTTTACGACGGTCACCAAAACCTGGTGCTTTAACCGCTGCAACTTTCACGATACCGCGCATGTTGTTCACAACAAGTGTTGCTAGCGCTTCACCTTCAACGTCTTCAGCGATGATCATCAGTGGCTTACCAGTTTTAGCTAGTGCTTCTAGTAGTGGTAGTAGCTCACGGATGTTTGAGATTTTCTTGTCTACTAGCAAGATGAATGGGTTGTCTAGCTCTACGCTGCCCGTTTCTTGCTTGTTGATGAAGTATGGAGATAGGTAGCCGCGGTCAAACTGCATACCTTCAACTACGTCTAGCTCGTTCTCTAGCGCTTGACCTTCTTCAACAGTGATCACGCCTTCTTTACCTACGCGCTCCATCGCAGTTGCGATGATTTCACCGATTGACTCGTCAGAGTTTGCAGAGATAGTACCAACCTGAGCAATTGCTTTAGTGTCAGCACATTCTTGAGATAGGTTTTTAAGCTCGCTAACCGCAGCAACAACAGCTTTGTCGATACCGCGCTTAAGGTCCATTGGGTTCATGCCAGCTGCAACGGCTTTTAGGCCTTCGTTAACAATAGCTTGCGCTAGTACAGTTGCAGTTGTGGTACCGTCACCGGCTGCATCGTTGGCTTTAGAAGCAACTTCTTTCACCATTTGTGCACCCATGTTTTCGAACTTATCTTCTAGTTCGATTTCTTTTGCTACTGACACACCATCTTTAGTAATGAGTGGTGCACCAAAGCTTTTGTCTAGTACTACGTTACGACCTTTAGGGCCTAAAGTGACTTTAACTGCGTTAGCTAGAACGTTAACACCCGCAAGCATTTTTACGCGTGCGTCGTTGCCAAATTGAACTTCTTTAGCTGCCATTGTGTAAATCCTTCAATAATTGATTAAGTGAATAACTAGTTGGGGAGGCTTAGCCTACTACCGCTACTAGGTCAGATTCAGACAGGATAAGTACTTCTTCACCGTCAATTTTTTCTTTTTTCACGCCGTAACCTTCGTTGAAGATCACCACGTCGCCCACTTTTACGTCTAGTGGTTGAACTGTGCCATTTTCTAAAATACGGCCGTTGCCCACGGCTAATATTTCACCACGCGTTGAAACTTCTGCAGCGCTACCAGTCAATACAATGCCACCCGCTGAGGTTGACTCAACTTCGGTACGCTTAACGATTACGCGGTCATGTAATGGACGAATATTCATCTATGAACTCTCCTAATGATGTGATGCCCAATATTAACAAGGCGTTTTAAAACAGGGTTACCCCTAGATGGATGTTGATATGGGGGTAATCGATCACAGATCCAAGGGGATTGGTAAAAAAATCTATAATTTTTTTAAGTCGGTTTTATTAATGGCTGGTTAATCCTGTTAGAATTCGCCTCCCTTATTGATGTCCTAGTTGTTGCATGAACGATAAACACGGTTTACTCACTCAACCTATTGGGCGTGTGTTAATGAACATGACCCTACCTAACCTACTCGGTATTTTAACCGTGTTGGGTAGCAGTTTGGTGGACATGTTTTTTATCGGAAAGCTTGGCACAGAGCCGTTAGCAGCGATTAGCTTCACCTTCCCGGTTACTCTGGTTATCTCAAGTATTGTGATTGGTATAGGCGCAGGGCTTTCGACCAACCTTGGTAGGCTGATAGGTTCGGGCAATCAGCAGACCGCCAAGGTGTTTTTGTTCGATGTAATCTGCATCACATTTACCATCATTAGTGTCCTGTGCCTGATTGGCCTGATGTTCATTGACCCATTATTTACGCTGCTGGGTGCCAACAGTGACATCTTATTGCTGATCCACGACTACATGATTTATGCCTTTCTTGGTGCACCGTTTTTAGCGCTATTGATGGTCGGTAATCAGGCACTAAGAGCTACTGGCGATACTAAGCCACCTGCGCAAATTATGATTTCAGCAGCGATAGTAAACATCATCCTCGACCCGATTTTAATCTTTGGCGTTGGCCCAATTCCGGCAATGGGATTAAAGGGTGCAGCGATTGCGACCACTGTATCTTGGCTAGTGGCGCTGTCTGTTTCTGGGTATTTGATTTTAATCAAGCGTGAACTGGTAAAATTTGCGCCGTTTTGCCGCGCGCGCTTAGTTAAAAACTGGCGCTCATTAGCACATATCGCCAGACCCGCTGCACTTATGAACATGATAAACCCGATTGCCAACGGCGTACTGATGGCAATGCTAGCAAGGGTTGACCATGCTAGCGTGGCGGCATTTGGTACTGGGGTAAAAATCGAATCAGTCTTGTTGATTGTGGTAATGGCGCTGTCATCAAGCTTATCGCCGTTCATCGCACAAAACTTAGGTGCAGGGCAACCGCAAAGAGCGAAACAGGCGCTGTTAATGTCGCTCAAGTTTGTGCTGATATTCCAAAGCTTGCTGTACATTCCACTGCTGTTTAGCGTCGATTTCTTAACTGGCTTGTTTACCGACGACCCACAAGTAGTCAAAGGGCTAAGCTTTTACCTCACATTTCTGCCGCTGGCTTATGGGCCATTAGGCATGGTGATTGTGTTTGCCAACAGCTTAAACGCCTATCATCAGCCAGTAACGTCACTGCTGATTAACCTCACCCGCTTGTTCTTAATCATGCTGCCTCTGGCAGCACTGGGCTTAGCCATTGGCGGTGAAACAGGGTTAATGTTGGCGCTGCCAATTACCAATACCATTATGGGCGCCGCTTGTTATTACATGGCAACCAGAGTAAGTGAGCCAACACTGGCGCAGCGCCGCCATGCTGCCGATGCAGTCATTGAATGATTTAGTGAATAGCATTAACGAATAAGTTGGCCAAGTAACCGCCTAAAAGTCATCTCAGCGAATACAAAATTGACAGCACTTGAGCTTGCTGCATAACTTGCTTAACCTAGCAGTATCCTCCAACCGCGCTAAACTTTTAGGCTCAAAGTATATGAAAAAAGCCAATAAAGCGGCGATGTTGTCCGCGCTCATTTGCCCCGGCCTTGGGCTATTTCACCTCAAGCAACGCCTCCTCGGCGCGGCGTTTATGCTGGCTGCATGTGCACCACTATTTATGGTTGCGAAGCTTATTTTTGCTCAAGCCAACAAAGTGGTAGATAGAATACTGAGCGGTGAAGTGAGCAACGACTTTTTAAGCATTCACGCTGCGGTAACCGAGCTTCCCAAAGGCGAGGCAAGCGAGCAATTACAGCTCTACACCTTATGTTTTATAGGTGTTTGGCTAATCAGCATTGCGCTTTCATATATGCTTGGGCGTCGGCTAGACAAGCAGAGTACAGATAGAGATACCTCTCAATAATCGCAATGTTCTGCTTTTAGCTATTAACTCCCCAAACTCAGCGATAGTGTCACTTACCTACCGTTAAATGGCCTTATATTGCTTTTGGCTAATTTTCTACTAGGCTCAAATTATTACAGAAAAGTTACAGCCAATTGAGTGGCTCCACTCGCGGGAGAAACACGGATGTTCAACGCAGATATTAGTCTACGCAGTAAGTTGATTGTTCTGATCAGCTTTGTCATCGGCAGTCTACTGCTGCTGTTTTTGTTCTCACATTACTTCTCAACCAGGCAAGACAAACTGGCCGAAATCAAAGCTACAGTGTTAGATATCAATATCATTGCCCTGCAGCTGCGCCGAAACGAAAAAGACTTCTTACTGCGTAAAGATGAAAAATACCTCGATAAGTTTCAAGGCAATTATCAAACACTCGTTAATCGTATTGAGGCTCTGGATGTTGATGAATCTGTGCTCAATAAAGCCAGTCTTGTCAACAACTTCACCCAATATCAAAGCTACTTTGTTAGCCTAGTAAACACCATGAAGCAAAAGGGGCTGGATGAAAAGTCAGGCCGTTATGGTGAACTAAGAGCGGCAACCCACAAACTTGAGTCTCTACTTAATCAGCACAACAAACATCAAGATTTAATCTCGATGCTGACGCTACGCCGTCACGAAAAAGACTACATGCTCAGGCAAAATGACAAATACCTACAAAGACTCGATGCTGAAGCAGCCAAACTTGCAACATCACTATCGCAACTGCCGCAAGCTTTAGAATTCTTACAGGGTTACCGCAACGGTATTAGTGCTTACGCCGAACTCAACAATCAAATAGGACTGACTCCAAAATCTGGTCTGCGCGGACAAATGCGTGAAGCGACCCATCAAGCAGAAGAGCAACTTAAGCAAGCTACCACTAACCTAGGTGACTACTTAAACACACAGGCGCGTATCGCATTTTGGCTGTCGCTAACGCTATTCTTACTTGTATCAATTGGGCTAACACTGGCAGTAGTTAAGCTTAGCCGCAATATTCGTAAACCCATTCGCGATGCCGTAAACAGCATTCACGGCATTATTAATGAGCGAGACTTTAAATTACGAGTCCCTAAAAAAGCCGATGACGAATTTGGGCAGATTATTGATGCCATTAACGACTTCATCTCGTTTGCGCAGAAGATTAACCTATCTATGCGCGAATTAAGAGAAGTCACCCAAGAAGTTGAGTCGCGCGCATTACTCAGCGAAGAGCAGCTACAACAACAGGCGCAAAAGTGTGAATCTGTCGCGGCGGCTTCTAATGAACTTGAATACTCAGTTGATGAAATTGTACAAACCACCAGCAAAACAGCCGAGACCACAGGCGCTATTGCAACGCACGTTGACGACGGCACCGAACAGCTTGATGTGATGCATGGCAAGTTTAATGATACCGCTGACAGCCTGGTTAAATCTGCTGAACATATTGAAGTACTTAAAAGTAAGACCCACAACATCAATAACTTTATTGACGAAATTCAAAGCATTGCAGAGCAAACCAACCTACTTGCATTAAACGCCGCAATCGAGGCTGCGCGTGCAGGAGAGTCTGGTCGCGGTTTCTCGGTGGTCGCTGATGAAGTGCGCACGCTGGCAGCGCGTACCCAGGAGTCGACGCAGCAAATTACTCATATTATTGCCGAGCTACAAAAGCTCACTCAAGACGCCTTTACTGAAGTAACCGACTGTAAGAATATGAGTATGAGCAACCTTGATGAGGTCGACAAGTCACGACAAATCCTCGCTAACGTCGCAACTGAGGTTGAGTCAATCCACGACATGGCGACCAATATTGCCACCTCGGTTGAACAGCAAAGCTGTATGCTCAAAGACATTAATGAAAACATAACTGACATTAAAGAAAGTTGTGACATACTCACCGAGCGGGCGCGCAATAACCACAAAACCTGCTCAGTTGCGAACGAGAAGACCCTGCTGATTGGTCACTTCTAGTTACATAGGTACATCGGTGCAACTCGACTACCTGTGAGTAGCAACCACAAAAAAGGCATTAACCTTATCGGTTAGCGCCTTTTTTTGTGATTTAGTCCTAATGGTCAGCGTTCAGTTTAAACAAGTTTACTCTGACCCAAATGTTAACAGATTAACTTTTTTCTTTGTCATCTGAGCTTGGCTTGCGCTCTGCTTCGCCTTCAATCACATCCTCTTGCTCTAATTGGTGTGAGCGTGGGCTTGGGTCTTGCTTGCGCTCAAAATCGCCATCGAAGGTATTGCCTTGATCAAATGGGTTACCTTGTTCGAACGGACCTTGTTGAAATGGTCCTTGCGGACCAAAGCCGCCACGGAACTGGCTATTAGACATCACCTTTAACTTCATACGCTTAAACACAAAGCTAGCGATGGGTGCGCGGGTAATTGGAGTAAGTAGCAGCAGACCAACAAAGTCGGTCACAAAACCAGGGATGAGAAGTAGCACACCAGCCATTGCTAGCATCATCGCCTCAGCAATTTCTTGCCCTGGCGCTTCGCCTTGGGCCATTTTTTGCTGCGCTGTCATCAAGGTGCTAATACCTTGGCTGCGAACCAAAGACACACCGACAATGGCGGTGAAAAACACCAAGCCCACTGTCGTCCACGAACCTAATACTTCGCCAACCTGGATCAACACATTTAACTCAACTACGGGAATAACCACAAATAGCAAGATGAAAAAGAAGAACATAACAACCTCGTGTGTGGTGGCTTGCTGAGTTTGAGCAAAGTCACTGTTTGACAAATTTTTCTAACGTCGTTGAATACTTTATGGGGTTGTGCGGTCTTAATTCAAGACAGCTCACGAATATCGCGGCACAATAATGAAACTTGCCGTTAAAAATCGTACAGTACCCATAATTATCGCTTTATTAGCTTAAGCTAACTTTAACTATAACTGAGATACAATGACGACAGATCATCTGATCATTTTCAACACTTGCCCAGATAAATCCACTGCTCAAGCGATTGCCCAAGCCTTAGTCAAGGCCAAGCTAGCTGCGTGTGTACAGATCGGCCAAGCGATTGAATCAGTATATGAATGGGACGGCCAAATTTGCCAGTCGCAAGAAGTACCTTTGCAAATAAAGTGTTTGGCACGTCATTTTGATGCCATCGAGCAGTTGTTGATCCAGCGTCATCCTTATGATGTCCCTGAGATCATTGCAACCCCAATAACTCGTGGCTTACCTTCATATTTAACATGGATAGAAGAAACCACTGCATCATGAAAAAACTATTTGCTGTTTTATTTACATCCTTGCTGCTGATGTCATCGCTAGTTGTCGCTCCGACAGCATATAGCGAAGGCGGCTTAGCGAAAAAGTTCAGCTTCCTAAGTGACGAACCTGAGCTAATGCCAGTTAATGAGGCCTTTTTGTTTGAGTATAAGCAACAAGGTAATCAGCTAAAAATCAGCTGGGTTATTGCCGACGGTTACTATATGTACCGCGACAAGCTGAAATTTGCTGCTGATGGCGCCGAGATTGGTGAAATCGACTTACCACGCGGCGAAATGCACAACGACGAATACTTTGGCGAACAAGAAGTTTATTACTCGTTCGTTAACATCCCTATCGCGCTAAAAGAGGCGAGCAAAGAAGCCACCTTTACCGTCACCTTTATGGGTTGTGCCGAGGGTAAATTGTGTTATCCACCAACCAAGCGTCAGGTTATTTTAGAGCCGGTTGAGCTTAACGACGGCAAGATTAAGCAAAAAGAAATTATTGGTGGCAGTGCGCCTAAAGCGAGCAGCGGTTCTGACTCTAGTACATCAAGTGCGCCTGTCACGCAGCAAGACTCACTTAACCAAATGCTGCAGAACGACAGCCTATTCTGGACGCTATTAGTCTTCTTTGGTTTAGGTGTGGGTCTGGCGTTAACCCCTTGTGTTTTCCCTATGTACCCTATCTTGTCAGGCATTATTGTTGGCCAAGGTAAGAAGCTGTCGTTAGGTAAAGCGTTCACGCTGTCGATGGCTTACGTGCAAGGTATGGCAATTACCTACTCATTACTTGGGTTAGTGGTTGCCTCTGCGGGTATGAAGTTCCAGGCAGCCTTGCAGCACCCAGCTATCTTGATTTTCTTAGCTGTAATGTTCGTGATTTTAAGTTTATCCATGTTCGGCATGTATGAGCTTACTTTGCCAAGTAAATGGCAAGAGAAGATGAACAACATGTCAAACAACCAAAAAGGTGGCAACCTGATTGGCGTGTTTATGATGGGCGTGATTTCTGGCCTTGTTGCTTCACCTTGTACTACAGCTCCACTTTCTGGCGCATTAATTTATGTGGCGCAGTCAGGTGACTTAGTTCAAGGCTTCCTCGCACTTTATGTTCTTAGTATGGGTATGGGTGTACCGCTACTTATCATTGGTACTTCTGGCGGTAAAATTTTACCTCGCGCTGGCGCTTGGATGGACATCATCAAGACCATCTTCGGCTTCCTACTTATCTCAGTATCAATCGTAATGCTAGGGCGCATCTGGCCTGGCCTTGTGTCCGACATACTATGGTCTGCCTGGGGCATTGCACTGGTTGGTTACCTGATGCATCAGAACAAGCTCACTGAGTTTAACTGGAAGCAAACGGTGCGCAGCGTGCTGCTACTACTATCGCTACTTGCCAGCTTCTCGTACGGCTTACAAGCAGTAATGAGCGCGATGGGTCATCAAGCACCAACATTGACCAACACATCAGGCCAAGCAAGCCACGGCGCACACCCAGAATTCGTTAAGATTAAATCGCTTGAAGACTTAGAACGTGAGCTTGATAAAGCGAGTATTAGCGGTAAAACCGTGATGCTCGATCTCTACGCTGACTGGTGTGTTGCTTGTAAAGAGTTTGAAAATATTACCTTTGTTGACCCTATGGTGATAGAGCGTCTAAACCAAATGGTATTGCTACAAGCTGATGTTACCGCGAGCGACGCTACTGACGTTGAGCTACTTGAACATTACGATGTATTAGGCCTACCGACACTACTTATGTTCGATGAAAATGGCGCTCAAAGAGAAGATTTGCGCGTAACAGGGTTTATGAAACCTCAAGCCTTTGCTGATCACCTAGATTTATTACTCGAAAAATAATCTAGCGACTCACTAAACCAATGAAAATGGTCAACTTATTATTTAAGTTGACCATTTTTTTGTTTTTCATCCTTAGCTTAATCCAAAGTTAATTTTTTTGTATTACAATCTAGGTAACTGTTGCCTAAATTGTTGTAACATTTTTAGCACTTGTTGAATAAGCGAGCAGCTGCAAATTGGCACATCGAGCGCAAAGGGGCTCGGCAACGGCTAACTCATAATCATCATAATAACGAAGTAGAGATTTATGGAACCCGCGATATTTATCATTACCTTGCTGTGCGGCATTTTAGTTAGCCGTGTTGGTTTACCGCCGCTCATCGGTTATCTAGCCGCTGGCTTTTTACTGTTTGTGTTTGGTATTGATGAAAACAGCGTCCCACTGCTGCAAACCCTCGCAGACTTAGGCGTTACACTGCTGCTATTTGCCATTGGTTTAAAACTGGATCTTAAGAGTTTACTCAAAGCAGAAGTATGGGCGGGTTCGAGCTTGCACCTTGTTGGCTCAATGATGTTCTTTGTAGCTGTGCTCAAGTTACTAGCCTTAGTAGGGCTAGATAGACTGGTAGGGCTTGACTTAAATCAATTGCTTCTCATCAGTTTTGCATTGAGCTTTTCAAGTACGGTATTTGCGGTAAAAGTACTTGATGAATCAGGTGATACTCAGGCGCTATATGGCCGCGTTGCCATTGGTATCTTGATTATGCAAGACATCTTTGCAGTGTTATTCCTGACTATCTCTAAAGGTGAATTTCCATCAGTTTACGCATTAGGTTTACTGCTACTTCCGTTGCTGAAACCACTTATTTACAAGATTTTTGACCGTGTAGGTCACGGTGAAATGCTAGTGCTGTTTGGTCTATCTATGGCGCTTGTGATGGGTGTTTGGGTATTTGAAGCCGTTGGTCTCAAGCCAGATTTAGGCGCTTTGATCATGGGAATTTTGCTGGCAGGGCACGCTAAATCATCGGAGCTGGCAAAATCGATTTACTACTTTAAAGAGCTGTTCCTGGTTGCCTTCTTCCTCACCATTGGGCTAAACGGTCTACCAACCATTGAGGACGTTGGGCTAGCAGCGTTACTGGTGTTGTTAATCCCAGTAAAAGTGATGATGTTCTTTAGCTTATTAACCCACTTTAAGCTGCGTGCCCGCACCGCAATTTTTGCTTCATTTAATTTAGGTAACTACAGTGAATTTGGCCTTATCGTGGCATCGGTAGCCGCATACAAAGGCTGGCTACCTGCCGAATGGCTGGTCATTATTGCCGTAGCCTTAAGTATCAGCTTTTTGGTTGCCGCACCGCTCAATGCCAACGTCAACCGCATTTATCAACGCTATCATGCCAAACTCCTAGGTAAAGAAAAGCATCCTTTGCACCCAGAAGACCGCCCGATTGCTATCGGTAAGCCGAGGTTCTTAATCTTGGGTATGGGCCGTATTGGTAGCGGTGCATACGATGAGCTTAAATCAATTTACCCCGATGAAATTTTAGGTATTGAGCATAAGCAAGAGCTGGTCGACTTCCACTTATCTGAAGGTCGCAATGTGGTACAAGGCGATGCGAGCGATACCGACTTCTGGGAGAAACTAGAACGTGCACCTGAGCTCGAAGTTGTACTGCTGGCTATGCCACACCACATAGGTAACATGTTTGCTGTGGAGCAATTAAAGCGCCTTAACTACAAGGGTAAAATTAGCGCGATAGTGCAATATAGTGAGGATGCTACAGCACTGAAAGAAGCAGGGGTCGAAGCAGTATATAACCTGTATGAGGCCGCGGGTGCTGGTTTTGTTGACCATGTAGTTAAGGAATTGATTGACCCACAAGTGGCTACCAGCGGCCTAGTGCATGCCGACCATGCTGAAGCCGAAAAAGAAATCGCACCAACGCTATCTAAACCTTAACATCCTAAGCCTCAACAAGATTGGCGATTTAATATGGATATTAGCTGGCTTGCCCTTGGGTTATTCATGCTGGTGCTAATCACGCCAGCAACCATTAACCGTCACTATCAGCTCGGCTTAGGGCGCGAAATGCTTGTTGCCATAAGCCGGATGACGGTGCAAATGCTGCTAGTAGGCATCTACCTAGAGTTTGTATTCGCCCTTGATAGTCTCGCGCTCAATTTAACCTGGCTGGCGATCATGTTAGTGGTGGGCAGCAGTGCGATTATCGGCAAGGCTAAACTCCCCAAGCAAACCATGTTTATGCCAATGACGCTCGGTTTACTCATTGGTGTCACACCCATTCTCGCCATCCTAATGTTAGGTGTGTTTGGCCCTACACCTTTTTATAAAGCCCAATTTCTCATCCCTACAGCAGGTATGCTGCTCGGCAATAGCTTAAGCAATAACATAATTGCCCTTACCAGACTGTTTGATGCATTTAACGAAAAACAAGCTGAGTACCAAGGCGCGCTAGCTTTAGGGGCGACACCAACGCAAGCAGCAACCCCCTTTATTCAAAGCGCGATGCAACAAGCCTTTGCGCCAATTTTAGCGTCGATGGCAACAACCGGGATTGTCAGTTTACCCGGTATGATGACAGGGCAGATTCTAGGTGGCAGTGACCCAATAGTCGCAGTGAAGTATCAAATCGTCATTTTAGTTGCTGTACTTGCCTGCATCAGTTTATCTGTTAGCTCAGCGCTGTGGCTGACGCTAAAGAAACTACTGAACGAAACAGGAAAAATGCGCTTTAACCGAGTTTAGGTGAGTCTGAAGTGCAACTAATAGTTCACTCTTCCAATAGCTGGCGGTCGCCGTGGCTAGGCGGTGTAGAAATCACCAGAAAGTGCAGGTCTTGATCAGCTAGGTTTTTAAGTTGATGAGGTGTATTCGCAGCAACGTGTTTTCCTTGCTGAGCACTTAGCTCAAATACCTCACCATTTACCTCTAATGTGGCACAGCCAGATAACACAAAAAAGAACTGTTCAGACTGAGTATGCAGGTGACGCGCTTCCTGACAGCCAGGTGGTACTCGCTCTTGGATCACGCTTAAACGCTCGCTACTTGCTAGATGCCAACCATCACAGTTATCACCCCAAAGGTAATGCTCAGCATTATGCTTAGAGACTACTGTCATACTTCATCCTTGAGTTGTTAAAAAATCAGATAGTTAGCGTTTAACTCTGACCCAAATTCAACGAATTTAGCTTTCTTGGCTAAGAATTTCTTTGGCGTACTGCAGCGCTTTTAGCTCTTGCTCACTTGGGTTTAGCTCGATGACTGAATTCACTTGTGTAAGCAACGAGTGCCACAAAGGTTCAATCACATGGAGCTGCTCTTGGTTGGCATATTGCTTAGCAAGAGTCAGCAAATAAGCTGATTGCACTACATCGATTCGACCTAACATGCCATCAGCAAGTGCCACACTTAACTCAATCATGGCAGTTGCATTGTGACCATAGCGGATCACATCATGTAAGTACTGCTCAGCCCTGGCTAGCTCTTCTTTTGTGGCTTGTTCGCAGTTAAGCGTATCGCTGGCGCAGCGTAGCATAGCGTCAAGCTGACCGTGCTGTGCTGCTTCATTTAACCAATAGTCAGCCTTGTCACTGTCCACCTCGCCCGCTTCGCCAGACTCAAACATTAAGCTTAAATGGTACTGGGCATGGGCGTAACCAGACTCAGCGGCCTTAGTTATCCATACGCTCGCCTCTCGCAGCAAGCTGCTGTCAATATTATCCAGTCCAGACTGCAGTTGTTGCTGATACTGTTGATAATAAAGCACACCAAGGTTAGACATGGCTTCAGCATTTTCTTGTTTGGCGGCTAGCTCAAGCCAATGTTTCGCTTTATCTAACTCAACCTCAAACTCATGGCTACCCACCAAGTAGAAATAGCCAAGCAGTGCTTTGGCATCAATTACACCATGCTCTGCAGCCTCAGCAATGAATTGCTCACCTTGTTGCGGTTGCGCCTGACCTTGGTAACCATGTAGCAAGCTTACGCCATGCTCGTACAAAGCCTGGTGATGGTGCTCTGCTGCTAAGGCGAACCAATGAGCCGCTTGAGCAAAGCTTTGCTCTGCGCCCTGCTCTTTCGCATCTTTATTAGGTTTATCAGTTACGCGTTCAAGGGCTTGCTCTTGCTCCTGCAGCATCAGCGCTTTGGCTTTTAGCGACATGCCAACTAGATATTGCGCTTCAACGTCATTTTGCATCACCGCGCGATAACAAAGGTCGCGGCCAGCTAACGAGTCAAACTCAACAAAACGATACTCAGGTAGATTCTTATTAAACTGTGGGTAGAGCTTTTCAATTAACTGCAGAATATTTTTTATCGACTTTTCGGCAATCGCGATCAGCTGCTCTTGGGTAAGGTGATATTTTTCTGGGTGAGCACCGCGGTTACCATCACCGCGTAAACGGTGCAAAGCACGTACTGTTGGCACATCAATCAAACGCGCTTTATTAAGCTGCTCAATGCGGTCATAAAGGTTGGGACTAGAAAAGTGAAGTTGCTGGCGCTGAGCAAGCACCATGGTGAGCTTGTGAGTAAAGCTCCGCACAAACACTAACGCCTGCGTAGGAATATCCCTAACATAGCTCTTGGCACTGGCGTAATCTTCACTTAACTCACTGGCGAATCCTTCAATAAACTCGATGTCATTTATCAAGTTTGACTCCTTACCAACCCTTGTTTGATTTAGGCGATAGTATCGTCGCTTGGCTCAGGTTTGTCGTTGCGGTTGATCATATATAGACGGAACAGCGCCACGTTTACAAACAAGCTAAAGAACGCCACCACAGTATCGACAATAATCTGCAAAGGTGCGCCGACCTGGGCAGCAATCGCTGACAAGTTACCACCGACTAGTGAGATTGGCAGATACAGCATCAACACCATAATAGTTTTTAGTACTACAGGCTTAGAAAAATTAAAGCTGGCTTTAATTGCCTGCAAAGGTGTGATGCGTTCAACCACCACCATGAAGTTAACAAAGGCAAGACGAGCAAATAGATAAAAGCTCATGGTTAAGCCGATTAACCATAGCGGACCAAACGCGGCAAACAGCACAAACGGCATCAAGATAGCCAAACCAGAGAACACCCCCGCTAGCAATAATGGCGGCACAAAGGTAAAGCTCTCTTTAAGAACACGGGCTGGCGTGACATCGTAGCCTTGCGAGCGCACTTCCATAAACAAGGTTAATGCGGCAATCAGCAGCGAGAACACCAACAGCAAAGCCATCATGGCTGCGCCGTGAATAGCACCAAACTCAGGCGTTTCAGCTTGCGACTGAACCAGCATTTCGCCACCTAACCATTGTTGAATTATCACCTGCAAAATCAACATAGGAATAGTAAGCGCCGCTAGCTGGCGAACGTGGTTACGAAAAAAGTTATATGCTTCAGTCAAAATAGCAGACAGTGACATTCTATGACCCAAATTAGTAAAAAGGTGGTGGTTAGCAAACCTGAGGTCAGGTTAGCTGCTAAGGATACCGAAAAATCAGCGATTGCTAAACACCGAGGTGTAAATCCTAGATACGATGGCTATCACATTTGTAATAGAAAGGTTAAGATAACGCCAAGACCGAGGTTAGCGCCAATTTATAGGAAGGCAAAACATGAAGTTACTACAGAAACTCTTTTCAAAAACATTATCAACAACACTTTTAGCGGTATTTGCGCTAGTTATCGCAAACCCAGTTTCAGCAAGCTGGCTCGACAACATCTTTGGCGGTAATGATGAGAAGCCTGCAGCAGAGGTTTCAGAAACTCAAGCTGCTGCACATTCTAACCCACTTGTAGGCTCTGTCATGTCACAACTTGGCTTAAATCAATCACAAGCTGAAGGTGGTTTAGGTACGCTATTGAGCGTGGCAAAAGACAACTTAAGCGGCAGTGATTTCAGCCAGTTAAGCGACAGTATTCCTGGTGCCGATATGCTTTTGAGCGCTGTACCTGCTTTAGCGGGTGATTCAGGCATGTCAGGCCTGCTATCTCAAGCTGGTGACCTAGGCAGTGCGCTGCAAGGGAGCGCTATGGTTTACGATGCATTTGAGAAACTCGGCATCTCTAAAGAGCTGGTCGCACCTATGATCAACATTGCTAAAAACTACCTGGAACAAAATGGTGCTGAAGATACCACAGGCCTGCTAATGCAAGGTCTTGGCTCACTGCTCTAGCCTATGTTTAGCCTTTAAAAAACAAATAAAAGCGCCTGATAATATCAGGCGCTTTTTAGTTGAAGGTGACTTATACCAATTAGCACAAGAATGTGATCATTCTTACTAGTTAAAATCGCTTATAACTTCGTTAGAAATTTTGTAGGTAGAGCAACTAGCTAGCTGCAATTTCTGCCTTGTTCTAAACGATTTTACCTGCGTAATTTCTGAACACCTACTCATCCCAATTGGCATTATTTTCAAGCTTATTCTGACAATCGCTGATACACAAATGAACACAATTTAATCTGCCCTGTGTTCGCCCACCCTGCCATGCACTGGTATATTCAATAACCAAGATGTTCAGTCTCAGTCGTCACCAGCACCACTGAGAAGCCTGCCAAGGAAACAAATATGATTGCCAAGCTGAAACAGTTTTTTGCTAACCCAAGCCCGAGCTTTACCCAGAGCAGCAAACCGCTCAGCTTAACCTTGCCGCTGCAGCGTTATTACTAGAGGTGGTATACGCAGATGAGCAAGTCGCTAGCGACGAAACAGCGCTTTTACCAAGCTTACTCACTGACACCTTGGATTTGACTGAGGCAGATGCCACTGAACTTGTGAATGAAGCTAAACAAGCTCGCCACGATGCTACCTCATTGTATGAATTTACCGGCCTAATAAACGAATCATTCGACCTTAACCAGCGCCAGCAATTAATACTAGCCATGTGGCGCGTCGCTTATGCTGATGGTGAGTTGTGCCGCTACGAAGACCAAATTATTCGCCGCACGGCAGACTTACTTTACCTTAAACACAGCGAGCTGATTAAACTGCGTAATATTGCTATGCAAGAGAACCCTCCAGCGCAAAGCTAACGTTTAGTCCGCCAGAGCGCTAAACTGTGGTCGCTAAACTTTGGCCGCGCGCTTTTGGTGGTGGGATTTTTGCAGCCAGATGAATGGTGCAACAATCGCCATCATTATCGCCACGTAAATCATGCTAAAGCCAAGGGCGATACCTAAAGCAATACAAAACACACAGCTCGCCGCAATCAATAGTCGGTATTTAGCGCCCAACAACTTAAATGCCGATAACATAGCCAGCAAGTAGATCACCACAAACACACCGTTACTCCAGGCGATTAAACTCTCTAAATCCTGCCCACTAATAAAGGTCAGCACCATCACCACCGCCATGGTCGATAAAATTGCCAGCAAAGCATTGAGCGGCACACCATGCTCGTTGCGTTTGGCAAAACGCTTAGGCAATACCCCTTGCTCAGCAAAGCTCCACATTAACCGTGCAGCACTTGCAGCATATACATTTACCGTCGCTAAGCCACTTGCCACACCTAAAATACCGATGATTTGCACGCCAAAACCTGCCAAAGGTGTATCAGCTAACCAGTAATTAAATGCCGCAATCATCGCCACACCTTCGGTGGCATCAGGGGTATTTAGCAGCAACAAGGTACATAAAAGGTATATCACGCCTACAAGTACAGTGCCCATTAGCATTGCCGGCAGCATATCCTTTTGCGGCTTTTCAAAATCACCGGCTAAATGGGTCATGGCTTCAATACCCAAAAAGCTCCAAAAACCAATGCCGATAGCGAGCATGACGGGCTCTAACTGCCAGTGTGCAAATGGAGTAACAGCATCAGCAGACATCAAGCTAGTGCTGCTTGAGCCCATTAGTAGCACAACTACAGTAACGATCGACAAAGTGAGGCTAAATTGCAGCTTAGCTGACACCTGAATGCCGCGCATATTAAGTAGCAGCAACACGACAATAATCAGTAATTGCACTGCTAACTGAGCTAAACCATCCATAGGTAACATGGCATTCATAAATTGAAAGGTCATCAAAATAGCTGCCGGAGCTCCGATAGGGATCACCAGCAAAAAGCACAAGCCGATCGTGCGACCAAGCGTCTTACCAAACACCCGCTCAACATAGTAGGCAGGCCCAGCAGCGTGAGGGATACGCCCAGCAAGTAAGCCAAACACTAGCGCCACAGGAATAATAGCTAAGGTTAAAATCGCCCATGCCCACAATGCACCTTCACCGGCAATGGCAATCGACATCTGCGGCAATATAAATACCCCAGTACCCAACAATGTGGTGGCCATTAATCCGGCGCCTTGCCAGCGACCAATTCCAACAGCTGATTGACTCATAACTATACTCAACTCTTAATTAATCTGTATTTCTGTAGGTGTTTTAATATGGCTATTATAAAGTGATAACCTAAAACAATGTGTTGGAACACACTTCAAAAATGCAGGCTTTTGCCGTCATATTGTCGGTCTTTAATTATTTTTCCGTCAAAGTGTTGGGAGAAGCAAACTACAGTTAACCCGATTTGCGAGATTCCAGCATGAATCTACCTATTTTAGGAGCTTTTGTGACTACTTCACTAGATAAGTTTGATCAGGCGATCATTAAACAACTGAGGCTCAACGCCCGCCATTCTATTTCATACATTGCCGAGCAAGTGAATTTGTCGCGCAGCGCTGTTACTGAACGGATTAAAAAGCTTGAACAAACTGGGGTGATCCGTGGCTATCAGGTGTTGCTTAGCGAATCGCAAAAACAAGGCGTGTCGGCGTATTTAGAGATCCTACACCAATGTGCTAAATGCGCCGATGTAGTGCAAGTGTTCCATCAAATTCCTGAAGTAATCACTTGTCAGGGGATCACAGGAGATATGGATTTGCTAGTATTTGTGCAAGCCCCGTCAATGCAGCGCCTACATGAGATCCGCGAGTTTATCGATGCCCAGGCCGATATCGTCAAAATTAAAACCCATGTGGTAATGAGTGAATGGATTAATAATCAGGGGTGAAACTACAACACCTTAAGCAAAGCAATCTCTCTATCAGCTAAATATGAGTAACAGGCACAAAAAACGCGAGCATTGCAGCTCGCGTTTTCAATTCAATCCCTTCAACTACAATTTTATGCTGTATGATTCCTAAGCAAGCTGCTTACCCATTTCAATGCCCTTACCTCGCAAGTCTTCAAGCTTATCGGCAAGCCCGTCCATATCCATTCTTATTACCCCAGCATCATTTGCTTGAGTGGCAAACCAACAGGTAAATGACTCATGGTCGCGGTCGTCATCCCAGTACTGGAAGATGATATCAGCTAAAAACATCATAGAGGCGAATTTAGACTCGGGGGTTGCCTTAGTAGGAACGCGCTGATACTCGATACCTGCAACCAAATCTGGGGTGAACTTCCAACTCTTTGCTAACAGAGCTCCCACTGACGGTGAATCAAAACCAAGTAGCTTAGTTTCTAACTCTTGCTGACTGCCACCAGCCTCAACGGCAGCAATAATCTGATGACTTAATTCAGGTTCAATTGTCGCGATAAGCAAATCACCAATCTTATGTAAAATACCACAAGTGAATACTTCATCTGGCGCAACGCCAGAGCGTTTTGCGAGCTCTTGAGCATACAGCGCTTTCTCAAAGGTTTCGCCCCAAAACTTGGCAATATCAATGCCCTCAACTTTAGGCACGGCGCCGATAACAGCCGAAGCAATCACCAAAGTGCGCAGGGTTTGCATGCCCAAACGCACAACGGCTTCATCAATAGAGCCAACCTCGCGGCTACGACCAAAATGGGCAGAGTTAGCAAGACGTAGCACCCTTGCGCTAATGAGTGGATCTTGTGCCACTTTGGCCGAAACTTCTTTAGTTGAGATATTGTCGCAATTGACTGCTTCTAATAATTCGCTGATGGCTTTAGGTAGGCGTGGTAATTCATCAACTCGGCTTAGTAACGCACTTGAATCCATTTCAATTCTCCATTTTATAATCGTGCTACTCAGTAACTAAAAAATAGTACACACCAACAAACTTAGCCAAATACACTTGAACATAAATGATGATTTTAAAAGGAAAAACAATTTCAAACAGCAAGACAAATTTACAAGATTCACTTAGATAATAGCCACAACTCGCGTTAAACTTAGGCTTAATATCAACACCATCTAAAGCATCGGGTACAAGCAACATGGCGCATCAATCGATTGCCGATATAAATTTCTTATGGGGTCAGCTAATTCTTGAGGAGCTGCAGCGCTTAGGTGTAAAACATGTATGTTTGGCCCCAGGTTCTCGCTCATCGCCACTGACTTTGGCGGCAGCCCAGCAAGCTAAGCTTACTACCCATAGCCATTTTGATGAACGTGGTTTAGGTTTTATGGCACTGGGGCTTGCAAAATCTAGCCAAGCACCAGTAGCAATTATTACCACCTCAGGCACGGCGGTTGCAAATCTTTACCCTGCAGTCATTGAAGCCTGGTTAACCCAAGTACCTTTGATAGTGTTGTCGGGCGATCGCCCTATTGAACTAATTGACTGTGGTGCTAATCAGGCGATTCCACAACCTGGAATTTTTGCTCAGTACGCCAAGCAGATTAATCTACCCACGGCTGATTTTGACTTCCCAGCGAGTGCGCTGCTGACCAGCCTAGATCAAGCAGTAAGCGGCCTAACTCAACCTCTGCACATTAACTGCATGTACCGCGAACCACTCTACCCAGAGAAGGTATGCGCCCTTGGCGAGCAAGACTCAGTTGCAATCCAAAACTATCTAAAGCCATTAGCCAACTGGCTTGAACACAGCCACCCATTTACTGATTATCAGTCAAGCGTGCCTGGCAACACACCTTGCGAAGCCAGTCTGCGCCGCTTTGTTCATGGCAAAGGCGTGATTGTACTGGGCACGTTAAGCCCTGATGAAGACCCAAAGCAAATCCTTGAACTTGCTAAAACCATTGGCTGGCCAGTGCTAGTTGATGCTCAGTCACAACTGCGGCAGCACCCGCAAGTGCTCGGGCATATCGATCAGCTGCTACACCACAGTCCAAGTAAAAAGATGCTACAACAAGCCGATCGCGTATTAGTGTTCGGCGGGCGCTTTGTCTCTAAGCGTTTAATTCAATACCTTGCCGAGCTGAGCTGGCACACATACTGGCAAGTGCTTGCACATCAACAGCGCCTCGACCCAAGTCATCAGACTAAACAAGTTTGGTTAAGCTCGATTACTCATTTCTGCCGTGCGCCTTGGCACCGTTCTTCTCAGGCATTGTGGGCTGATAGCTTGCAAGCAACTAACCATCAGCTGGAAGCGATTTTTAACGATAAAATTGATAACGGCGAGTTTGGAGAAGCGCAAACCATGCGCGAAATTGCCAAATACAATAGCGGTGAGCAGCAGCTATTTATTGGTAACAGCCTACCTATTCGTCTTTACGACATGTATGCTCCGTTAACGGAAAAAACCAACAACATCTATACCAACCGCGGCGCTTCGGGTATTGATGGTTTAATCGCTACCGCAGTTGGTGTAGCCAAGGGCAATCAACAGCCAACAAGTATGATCATTGGCGATATTTCTTGCCTGCACGACCTCAACTCATTTGCATTACTAAAACAGCTAAGCAGCACCTTTGTTCTGGTGATTTTCAATAATGATGGCGGCAATATTTTTAACTTACTGCCAGTCCCCAACGAGCAGCTGCGCAATGATTATTATCGACTAAGCCATGGCTGTGAATTTGGTTATGGCGCGGCTATGTTTAACCTAGCTTACCGTCAGGTTGATGAGTTAGACGACTTCAAGCAGGTTTATCAAGAAGCGTTTGAGTTTGAATGCGCAAGCGTTATTGAAGTCAATGTCAGCCCGAATCAAGCTAGCGATCAAATCGCAGAGCTGGCTCAATGGGTCAAACAAGCGTTATGAGCATAATTGATACTGCCAGCTCAGGTATGGTTCGTGTCAGCCGTTTTGGAGAGCTGCATTTACCCAAGCTAGTTTTAGTCCATGGCTTTTTAGGCGCTAAAGAAGACTGGCTGGCTTGCATGCCAATACTTAGCCAGCAATTTCACTGTATTTGTGTCGATTTACCCGGCCATGGCCAATCTAGGGCGCAACTTCCTACGCCTGGGCTAGAAGCAGCGGCACAAGCCATTATTGCCACACTTAGCTCACTGCAGTGCCACCAGTTTCATCTTGTTGGCTACTCATTGGGAGGACGCATTGCTTTGCACATCGCTAAGCTATTCCCACACAAACTCCTCAGCCTTACGCTTGAGTCAGCTCACCCAGGTTTGACTGACGATAAACAGCGCGATGAACGCCTTAATGCCGATAAGCAATGGGCAGAAAAACTGCAACGCTTGCCAATAGCGCAGTTTTTGCAGCTCTGGTACCAGCAAGGCGTATTTAGCGATTTAACTGAAGATGAGGTAGCCAAGCTTATCGCTAAGCGCAGCAACAATAACAACCAAGCACTGCTTAATTGTTACCTCGCCACTTCCCTCGGCCATCAACAGGATTGTCGTAATGTGATTAGCCAACTAAAGCAGCCATGTCACATAATTGTTGGCCAACATGACCAGAAATTTTCCAAGCTGGCAAAACAGTGGCAAACTGAGCAGCCACTAAATGTGATTAGCGTGGAACATGCCGGCCATAATATCCATAGCCTGCAACCACAGCTGTTTAGTCAGCAGCTACTCAAGCTATTGAACAAGTAGCTCAAGCTAGATTGGAGTTTGTATGCCAGCACAGTTAGCCGACACTTCCGTGATTACTGAGTTTACCTTAGCCAGTTATCAAATCGACTTGCAACCAAGCCTGCCAGTTGGCAAGCAGCGGATTGATAATCGCCAAGGCTTAATCTTAAACTTGCGCCTGTGTGATAACGACAATGAGCAACAAGAGTTTGTCGAAATTGCCCCCCTTTCAGGCCATGACATTGACGGCCAGCCAATCAGTAGCTTCAGCCCAGAATCACTTGAGCAAGTCACCAGCTACCTACAAACTCAGCTACCAACAGTGCTTGGTAAGCCCATCTCAAGCTTGTATGAGCTAATTGATGATTGCGACTTTGCCTGTGTGCAATTTAGCCTAAGTTTGCTACACGCTAAGTTTACCTCAAGCTTTAATCAGGGCCTCGCTGACGACCGCGAAGCGCCGTTGGTTTATGATGGCATGAGTGATAGCACACTTAAGCAAAAGCTCGACAAGGCTGAACATCATGCAATTAAGGTAAAAGTGGCGCAAACCGATATGGCGAGCGAGATTAAGTTCATCCACAAGATCCTTGAACTAAAGCCCAAGTTAAGACTAAGACTTGATGCCAACCGTGGCCTGACGCTAGAACAAGCGTGCGAGCTGCTAACCTGCATTCCAAAGGCTAGCGTCGATTATATTGAAGAGCCTTGCATCCATATGAAAGACAACCCTGCCGTGTACCAAAGCATTGGGGTGAAATACGCGCTAGATGAGTCACTGCTAAAACCTGAGTTTACACTGTTATCTACAAACGGTGTGCCCGAGCCTGGTTTAGCGGCATTGGTCATCAAACCTGGCCTTTACGGCAGCATCGACAAGCTGCAGCGACTTATTGAGCAAGCCAACGAGCATGGCATTCGCTGCATTCTCAGCTCAGGTTTAGAGTCTGATGTCGCCATTAATGATTTGCGCAAACTTAGCCACGCGCTCACACCCGATGATATTCCAGGGCTTGATACCCTTGCTCCATTTACCCAGCGCTTATACCGCGCCAATCCAACAGACAGCGCAACAGGCAGTGCGATGGGCAAAGGCATGAGCGAGCAGCTCGATATGAGTCTACTCAAGGTAATTGCACAGCAAAGTCTTGTGAGTGCTTAATTGTGGAGTTAAGCGCGCTCACCTGCTCACCACTGCACCAAACCGCCAAGCAGTGGCCGCTAAACTGTGCCGTTAAATGGCTACAGCGATCCGCAGGTGAATCGGATGGTAGCGCAGATGCTACCTCCCTAAACAGCGACCAACAGAACCTTTCAGCTAATAGCAACCGGCCTGGTCGCTGCCAATCAATCAACTACCAAACGCTAAGCTTGTTGGTACATAAAGTGGCAGCTCAGCTTACCGTGCTTGGCGCCAAACAAGGCGATATCATCGCCGCTGTTAGCAGCAACAATCTTGAGCAAATCGTTCTTTTCTGGGCATGTGTCGATACTGGCTGCATTTTTATGCCGATTTCTGCACGCTTTGCTGATAGCAAAATTGCCGAGCTTATTACTGAACATGAAATAAAGCTGGTGTATTGCGAAAATGCGCAGCGCCAGTCTTGCCTTGATAAGCACGTGCAAGTGACTTGGTTTATGCCAGAGTTTAGCGCCGGCTTAAATCCAGAGACGAAAGTTTCAGCTAACCGCACTTCAAATAACGCCAACAGTATCAGCCCTAAAATCAATGATTTTGACCCACAGCGCCCGACCAATATCGTGCTCACATCAGGCTCTAGCGGTAAGCCAAAATCGGCGCTGCACAGTCTAGCTAACCATATTTACAGCGCCGATGGCGCTAGGGAAACCATTGCTCTTAGCGATGAAGATACCTGGCTGTTGTCACTGCCACTGTTTCATATCGGCGGGCTAGCAATTATTAATCGCTGCGCACTCTCTGGCAGTGCGGTTATGTTGCAGCACGGCGAGCACTCGATAGAGCAGCATATTGTTGCGGGCAAAGTCACTCACTTATCCTTGGTCACCGCGCAAGCGCGCTCGCTACTATTTGAAACGGACTCTAAGACTCAACAGCAATCTCTAACGAGCATCAAAGCCATGCTACTTGGCGGCGGCGCGATTACTGATGACATTATTCAAGCTTGCCTAGCCAATAACATTCAGGCTTATACCAGCTATGGTATGACGGAAATGAGCTCACAGATCACCACTGCCAGCGCCAATACGCTTGGGCATCACGGTGCGCCGCTCAAATATCGCCAACTTGAAATTCGCGATGGGGTTATTTGGGTCAAAGGCGAATGCTTATTCTTGGGCTATTGGTCTAAACAAGGTTTGCATTGCCCTGTTGATGACAATGGCTGGTTCAATACCAAAGATAAAGGCTATTTGAACGAACATGGACAACTGAGCATTAGCGGCCGCGCCGACAACATGTTTATTTGTGGCGGTGAGAATATTCAGCCAGAAGAAATTGAAGCGGTTTTAGTCGCCCATCCCAATGTGCGTCAGGCAATCGTGTTTGGCATCAAGGATACTAAGTTCGGCTTGTTACCTGCAGCTATTATTGATTATGTGAATATTCAGCTGCAATCATCCACTGACGAGGAGCTAGCTCAGTCTGTCAGCAATAAGCTCGCGCGCTTTAAGCGCCCAAGGCAGTTTTATCCTTGGCCGAATAATGTTGCATCAAGCGGCCTCAAGGTGGCGAGAAAGCAGGTTGTCGCAGCGGTTTTAGCTAACTCACAAGCTTAATCAAATTCAAGTTCAGCCTTTCCAAGTTATTTCAAATAACTCGCACAAAAAAACCTGCCGCAGCAGGTTTTAATATTTAGTCGGAACAACTAACAAAGCGATTGGTTATCTAGATTACATATCCATCTGCGATTTCAGCTTGTTCATCGCGTTCTTTTCAAGCTGTCTAATACGCTCTGCTGACACTTGATAAGTCGCCGCTAACTCTTGCAGCGTGGTTTTATCATCGTCTAACCAACGCGCACGTAGAATGTGCTGGCTGCGCTCATCTAAGGTCTTAATAGCAGACAGTAGACGGCTTTGAGAATCGGCTTCCCAGTTGGCATTTTCAACTTGCTCAGCCACATCTGAAGAGTGATCTTCAAGGTATAACGCTGGCGCATAGTCTTGCTTGTCATCATCATTGTCTGATGCCAAATCAAATGCAGGATCTTGCGCTGCCATACGTGATTCCATCTCAGTCACGTCAGCTTTCGATACACCTAGGTTTTCTGCCACCATGGTGACTTCTTCGTCACTAAACCAGCCTAAACGCTTTTTAGTTTTACGAAGATTGAAGAATAATTTTCGCTGCGCTTTAGTGGTCGCCACTTTCACAATACGCCAGTTTTTCAGTACGTATTCATGAATTTCAGCCTTAATCCAGTGCACAGCAAATGACACTAGACGAACACCAACATCTGGGTCGAAGCGCTTAACCGCCTTCATCAGACCAATGTTACCTTCTTGGATTAAGTCAGCTTGTGGTAAACCGTATCCAGAATAGCCTTTTGCAACATGCACAACAAAACGCAGGTGAGACATAATCAACTGCTTTGCGGCTTGTAAATCGCCTGTTTCTTGTAAACGTTTGGCAAGCTTGTGCTCAGTCTCCGCATCCATCATGTCGATGCTGGTAACAGACTGCAAATAAGCCTCAATAGAACTAATATTTTGAGGAACTGCTAGCGCCATTGATTGCGATTGAGAAGTCATTCGCTCTCCTACATACATAAAACAAAAAAGGCTAAATCTGACTTTGGAAAAGATGCCACATGGGCAAGTAAGGTCAATTTAGCTGATGAACTATCGGCTAATCGGCAAGCTATGTCAACTTTTCGCGCACCCATTGCTTAAATTTAACGCAATAGCCGACGCTAGTTGTACCATAATGCTTTTTAGGTGCAAGTGAACAAACGTTCATCTTAAACCCATTGGTATTTAAAAGCGCCCAGGCAGGCGCTTGTTAGGTGGGACTCTACTGGCAAAATATGAAACATAGATGAATTGAGCTTATGTTATTCCGCCACTGATTTTATATCGCTACTTACTTTATTCCGACAACAATCAGGCAGGTTTAAGACGGCTCGATTTTGCGTAGATGTTGACGCACAGAAAGGTAAGAACCCAGCCAGCCTAAAAATGACGCCAGTAAGACTAGTTTAATCAACTCGGCAAATGACAATGACTGAATACTCAAGCTGCTGCCATACAAGCCAAGTAACTCAGCGAGCGCACCATCGAGATATAACACCAGTACATTAATGATCAGCCAAGCTAACACGCCGCCGATAATGCCGTACCAAATGCCGGTGTAAAGAAACGGGCGCTGAATAAAGGCTTCAGTTGCACCAACTAGCTTCATTACTTCAATTTCACTGCGACGATTCATAATCGCTAGGCGAATGGTGTTACCTATCACGAGTACCACAGCCAGCATTAGCAAAGCAGCAATGGCAAGTACCGTTTTCTCAAGTAAATTCACTAACGCCTGCAGTCGCTCAAGCCATTCAATATCCAAACGACCAAAACTGACTTCTGGCTCACGCTCAAGCTTGGCAAGTAATTGTCTTGCCCCTGCTGGGCTAGAGTACTTAGCTAACGGCGTCACTGTCACTACCGCTGGCAGCGGGTTTTCATCTAGGTATGACAGCGCTTCGCCAAAGCCTGATAAACGTTGAAATTCTTCTAAGGCATCATCACGGCTAATGTAATGAACGGTATCGACCTCGCTATAAACGCGCACTCGAGATATCAAACTTTGAATCGACTGTTCGCTGCGTCCTTCATTAATAAACAAAGATATTTCAGCGGCGCTGTTCCACGACTCAGTAATGTTCTCGGCATTTTTAACCAGCACTTGTAGCGCTGCTGGCAAGCTTAAACTCACGCCTAACACAGCCATGGTCATAAAAGATGAAAGCGGGTTACGCCATAACTCACCCAGGCTCGACATACCTTGCTGGATATGACGAATGAAGAACATCACAATACGACCACTTAGCGGCAACTTGCTTTGCGTTATGCTCATCGCGTTACCTCCGCCATATTTGGAGTGAGCGGCTCGTCAGTCTCACCTCCTACCATAGTGCCTTTACGAAGGGTTAAGGTGCGGTACTTCATGCGAGCAATGAGTCCCAGATCATGGGTGGCGATAAGCACGGTTGTGCCTGCATCGTGAAAGGTTTCAAAAAGACGTAAAATATCCATCGATAACTTAGGATCTAGGTTACCAGTTGGCTCATCGGCAAGAATAATGGGCGGTTTGTTAACAATCGCACGAGCAATACCGACACGTTGCTGCTCACCACCAGATAACATCACTGGGCTATGGCGCTCTTTGCCATACAGCCCCACCATATCCAGAGCGGCGCCAACACGCTTTTTGATCTCTCCGTGGGAAAAGCCTTCAATCACTAACGGCAACGCCACGTTATCAAACACGGTTTTGTCCATCAGCAAGTTGTGGTTTTGGAAGATCATGCCGATATTGCGGCGCAGGTATGGCACATGCTTACGACTCACTTTGGCAATATCATGGCCATTAATACTGACCTTGCCCGCCGTAGCACGCTCAATCACAGTGATCAATTTGAGCAGAGTACTTTTACCAGCACCAGAGTGCCCGGTTAAAAATGCCATCTCCCCCTGTTCTAGGTGGAAATTCACATTCAGTAAGGCTTTTTGTCCTCCTGGATAAACCTTACTGACTTGCTCAAATTGGATCATATATGACTATCCGTGTTGTTATTCTAATTGTTAGTGATTGATATTAATCAGTCTTTTCCTGATTGAACAGGGCTTCAATAAAGTCTGCCGCATCAAACGTACGTAAGTCATCAATTTGCTCGCCCACACCAATATGACGGATAGGGATATTGAACTTATCGGCAATAGCGAAGATCACCCCGCCTTTTGCGGTGCCGTCTAACTTACTTAGGGTAATACCGGTTACACCTACCGCTTCTTGGAATAGCTGCGCTTGGCTGATTGCGTTTTGACCTGTGCTTGCATCTAGGGTGAGCATCACTTCGTGCGGCGCGGTTTCATCGTGTTTCTTCATCACGCGCACCACTTTTTTCAGCTCTTCCATCAAGTGGCCTTTGTTCTGCAAGCGACCAGCGGTATCGGCAATAAGCACATCTACATTACGTGCTTTGGCAGCTTGTAAGGCGTCGAACAATACAGAGGCGCTATCTGCGCCCGTATGTTGAGCTACTACAGGAATGTCGTTGCGTTGTCCCCAAACTTGCAACTGCTCAACAGCCGCCGCGCGGAAAGTATCACCCGCAGCTAACATGACAGATTTACCCTGACTTTGGTACTGTTTTGCTAATTTACCAATAGTTGTGGTTTTACCTACACCGTTAACGCCCACCATTAAAATCACAAATGGACCTTCGCTGTTTTCTGGCACTAACGGCACAGCAACCGGCTCTAGCGTCTTTTGCATTTCTTCACGTAGCAGATCATAAAGCGCTTCAGCATCTTTTAGCTGCTTACGCGATGCATGTGACGTTAGGCTATCAATTAATTTAGTCGTAGTTTCAACACCAACATCGGCAATAAGCAGCTGTTCTTCAAGCTCTTCAAATAGATCGTCATCAATCTTCTTGCCTGAGAATAAGCCCATAAAGCCTGAACCAATATTCTCACTAGTGCGCATTAAGCCACGCTTAAGGCGGGCAAACATGCCCTCTTTCTTCGGCTTAGCTTGTGGCTCTGGTTGCGCCTCTTCAGCTTCTTCTTTAACAGCCTGCTCTGCCGCTAAACGCTCTGCTTCTTCCTTAGCCGCCTGCTCTGCTGCTAATCGCTCTGCTTCTTCCTTAGCAGCCTTTTCTGCTGCTAAACGCTCTGCTTCTTCTTTGGCTGCCTGCTCTGCTGCCAAACGCTCTGCTTCTTCTCTAGCGGCCTGCTCTGCTGCCAAACGCTCTGCTTCTTCTCTAACGGCCTGCTCTGCTGCTAGGCGCTCGGCTTCTTCTCTAACGGCCTGCTCTGCTGCTAGGCGCTCGGCTTCTTCTTTAGCTGCCTGCTCTGCTGCTAGACGCTTGGCTTCTTCTTTAGCTGCCTGCTCTGCTGCTAGACGCTCGGCTTCTTCTTTAGCTGCCTGTTCTGCTGCTAAACGTTCAGCTTCTTCTTTAGCTGCCTGTTCGTTAGCGGCTTGCTCAGCAGCTTCACGCTCTGCTTGTTGTTTAGCAGCATTTTCGGCATCGATTTGCGCTTGATTATCTTGTGATTCAACTACTTCAGGTTCTGGTTTCTTGTCTTTACGAAACCACGAAAAAAAGCCTTTCTTTGCCATGTTTGCTACCAGTGCTTTGTCTATTTAGGGTGTCGATTGCCGCCAAGCTGTTAGCCAGATAGATTTCTATCACTAAGCTCAGCTTTGTCTGTCGGTTTGATATAAAATAACGGCAATGCAGAATGTGGCATAGTCTACCACTTTCTTTCATCAGGCAAAATCACGGGGATCACATGGCTAAAAAGCCCTCAAATAGAGCAAAAAAGGCTACGGCAAATAAGTCTGCTAGTAGTGGCCAGGTAAGGATTATTTCTGGACAATGGCGCTCTAGAAAGCTGCCCATTCATGATCTTGAAGGACTAAGACCGACCACAGACCGCGTGCGCGAAACCCTATTCAACTGGTTAGCCACAGATATTCGCGGCGCTCGCGTGCTTGATTGCTTTGCTGGTAGTGGCGCATTGAGCCTTGAGTCTTTATCGCGCTATGCCAAGTTCGCACAAATTCTTGAGCTGCAACAAAGTGCAGCAAAACAGCTTCAACAAAACCTTGCCACCTTAAAGTGCGATAACGCCACGGTAACTCAAACCGATAGCCTGAGTTATCTGGCAAACCAAGCTGAAGATGGCTTTGACGTGATATTTGTTGACCCACCATTTCGTAAAGACTTAGCGAATAAGACTGTTGAGCTACTAGCGCAAAACAATTGGTTAAATGAAGATGCGTTGATTTACGTCGAAACTGAGTCTGAACTGACTAATTTAGCTGTGCCAGCTGATTGGCAACTGCTAAAAGAAAAAGTCGCCGGGCAACTCACTTACCGGCTTTATCAAGCCTAAATTTTATAAGGCCTAGAGCCTAAAGCTAAGGTCTAGAGCCCCTTCTTAACAAAGGCAATTATCAGCTAGAGCTTGAGCATAGAGAATCAAGTACAGCGAATTTAAATACACTTAGCAAAAATACAGAGATAGAAATGAACAAATTCATCGTTATAGGCAAACTTGCAACAGCGTTAATGTGGTTGGTGATGATCTACAATCTATTTATGCCATTTGCCGGTAAGGTAAGCATTGCGCTTAACTTTTTCATGCTATTCACGGTCATGATGCACTTATTTCAAGTGCTTATCTTCCACACTATGTTTAGCGAAGCGTTAAAGCTAAAAGGTAAGGATTACCTACAACCATTCTTTTTTGGCGTTTTTGCCCTACTGCAATATCGCCAGCGCCTATTATCTCAATAGTTGGCACTCTTTCAGCCTTCATTCCTGCGCTAACTTATTATTTACAAGCATAAAAAAACCTCGTCAATTGACGAGGTTTTTAATGTCTACTTGAGAGCTGCTAATCAAGCGCTCTAAAGCGAATTACTTTTTAGGGTAAGGGTGAACGATGCCTTTGTGACAATCAACACATGTCTTACGCTTATCTGGCTCTTTTTGAGCATTGCGTTCGTGCATACGCTTAGCCATTTTGCTCATAGACTCAGGCTGGTTCTCTTCGATGCGAGTGTGACAGTGGCGGCAATTCGCGCTGTCGTTCGCTCTGAAGTATTTCAGTGCTAGGTCTGCTTGCTCTTTACGGTTTTCGTCTAACCACTCTTGAGTGTTGAAACCGTCAATGGTTAAGAAGCCGTATAGATCTTTCGATACGATGATTTTCTTGATCAAGTAATCAACTGGACCATGAGGTAAGTGACAGTCTTGACACTGAACAGTAATACCTGCGCTACCGCCGCCGTGAGCAGAAGCTAGCACTTCATCTTTCAATGAATGGTTACTGTGACAGCTCATACAGAACTCGTCAGTACTTGTTGCATGTAAAGTTTGTTGAGTCGCAAAGTACCCAACCACACCCACTACCACACCGATTAACAGCAGTACGATAATGGAAATTTTTGCGCTTGGTTTAAAAAGTGCACGCCAATTCATCACTCAATCTCCAAATAGATATTCAAAGTATTCTAATATTTTTGTAGGAAATAATTTTAGATGCTTTTTGCTCCAAAAAACTGATTTCAGTCTAGGTTTTATTAGTAAACCCACAATTAAATAGTAAAAGTGAGACCTAGATCTACAAATGCTAACAGCGTGTGCAGCTAATTAAGCGTTCGTTAAATTTCATACAATTTAACCAGTATGGCATGCTACTCACAATTAGGTAAATGGTTCATTTTATTATCATGTTTTGGACTGAGCTAATATTCGGGCTTGTAATCAAAACTAAACAAAAATTCATCCCCAACCCCTTAGCAAAGCTAAATTTTTGTGAATTGAGTCAATGCACAGTGATACATGTGTGCTAACATCGCTCAAGTGAATCTGTCACAGCTATTGATGAATTAGCTTGTAAATTCGCGCGATAATAGTAAGTTCGCCCAATAAACGGCAGCTTGTTTGTTAGAACATAAACTGGTTCTTTATGCTATTTGGTTCTTTATGCTAAAAATGCTCCACCACCGTTTGCTCACTACAGCCACCTTGCTGACATTTATATGCCAGCTTGTGCTTGCTAATGGGTTATTAATGGTGCCAAGAGCACATGCACAAGAAGCAGTTGTTGAATTAACTCAAAATACAGTCGCAGATTCACATGCCATGCATTCAGCTCATACCAAAGCAGCTGAAACAAGCACTATGCATTGTCATCAAACTGCCGCATCTACTCCTCAGCCAATGGTAGAACAACCACAAACTGAAGAAGACTGCTGCAGTGAGCCTATGCCTAGCCACCTGGCTAGCGCGAAGACTAGCGACAGCAGTCATTGCTGTGACGGTGACAATCAATGTCAGTCTGATTGCAGTCACTGCCTTGTGATTTCAATTGCTGGCACCCTGTTAGACCTCACTCCTTGGTCTAGCAACCCTGTGCCAGAGTCTCCTCTGGCTAGCGTAATACCTCATTTCCACTCGATCGCTTTAGCACAAGATATACGACCTCCGATTGCCTAACTGCGTTCAGCATTAAGCATCAACACCTAGCTACACCCTTTAATATTTTGTTGTTATTAAAGTCAAACGTGCGCCTATTTCAGGTCAAACGCTTTTGGCTCGTTTTCGATGGAGTTCATAATGAAAACCTTAATCCACATTGTTTTTTCAATTTTGCTATTAATTTCCTGGCATCCAGCAGTTCAAGCGAGTGACCACCAGCATCATCATTCAAGTGCTACCCAAGAGTATGTGTGCCCTATGCATGCCGATGAAACCGGCAAAAAAGGTGATACCTGCTCTAAGTGTGGTATGTACTTAGAAGCAGCTCAGAAAGCTGATGATAAGCAACATTGCAAGAATCACGGTAAACACTGTGATAAATGCAAGCATGCTAAATCTGATTGCAAAGACTGCAATGGCTGCGACAAGTGCAAAACCAAAGCTAATTTCAAAGATTGCAAGGGCTGCGACAAGTGCAAAACCAAAGCTAGTTGCAAAGACTGCAAGGGTTGCGATAAGTGCAAAGCCAAAGCTAGTTGCAAAGACTGCAAAGGTTGCGACAAGTGCAAAGCCAAAGCTAGTTGCAAAGACTGCAAGGGTTGCGATAAGTGCAAAGCCAAAGCTAGTTGCAAAGACTGCAAAGGTTGCGACAAGTGCAAAGCCAAAGCTCATTGTCAGGACTGCAAAGGCTGTGATAAATGCCCAAATAAAACAACCCACGCTCATGCTAAAAAACCGACTCATGTATGCCCAATGAACTCGGCGATTACTGGTTTTGAGGGTGACACTTGCCCAAAATGTGGAATGAATTTAGAGCCAATTGCTAAGCAAAACGCTCACTCAAGCCACGCACATCACTAAAGACGGCAGTGGAGATAGGTATTATGCAAACCATCAACAAGTTATCGGTGCGCTCATCAAGCTTGAGCAAAGTGAGCTTAGCCATAACCATTGCAGCGTCTATGAGCTTGCTGCCGCTAACGACGGCACTAGCCAGTGACGAGCATGCTCATCATGCAACCCAGCATGAAGAGCACAAGACTCATACGGGCGAACACGAGCAGTTGGATTATTACTGCCCGATGCATCCAGAAGAGCGCAGCCATGAGAAAGGCCGCTGCCCACAGTGCAATATGTTCCTCATTAAAGATGAATCTAAAGACGCGGCTACAAAAGCGCAATTGGACTATTACTGCCCTATGCACCCTGAAGAGCGCAGCCATGAGAAAGGCCGCTGCCCGCAATGTAATATGTTTCTGATTAAGGATGAAAGCAGTGACTCTGCTGATAACGGACACGTTCATAATGCTGCAGCGCACACACATGAGCATAGTCAATCGATACTCGACCAACCCAAGCCTGCGCTAAGTGAAATAACTCAAGCTCAAGCTGACACGCCATCAAGTGCAACAGAGCAATCAAATGCTATGGGCAAACAAAGCAATAATGTGAAATATGTTTGCCCTATGCACCCGCATATTGTGTCTGACACACCTGACTCTTGCCCTATTTGCGGCATGGATTTAGAGCCCGTAGAGATTGGCGGCGTGGGAGAAGAAGTGGTGGTTGGCGTATCAGGCGGTATGCAACAAGCACTGGGTATGCGCTCAGAAACCGTAGCCAAAGACACATTATGGAAGTTCGTCAAAACCATTGGCACCGTGGAATATAACGAGAATGCCATCGGTCATGCCCATACCCGAGTCGATGGCTGGCTAGAAACCCTGATGGTTCACAACGTTGGTCAAAAAGTAAAACAAGGCCAGCTAGTGTACGAGCTATATTCGCCTGAACTTGTCAGCGCCCAAGATGACTATGTACAAGCGCTTGATTACTTAAAACAAGACAAAGTCCGCGGAAAAGTCTTGCTCCGCAAAGCCCGCTTACGCCTTGAGCTACTCGGCATGAGCTCACATACCATTAAGCAGCTAGAACAAACCCGTGAAACCATCTATCGGGTACCTTTCTACGCCGAGCAAGATGGCTTTGTCAGCGAACTAAACGTACGCCACGGCATGTATGTTCAACCCGGTGACACCTTGTTTGAGATTGTCGATTTAAGCAGTGTTTGGGTGATTGCTGACGTATTTGAAAACGAGCAAAGCTGGCTAGAGCTAGATCGCCCCGTTGAAGTATCAGCCGCAGCTCAAGGCCTATTCGACCTTGAGTCGACCATTGACTATATCTACCCAGAGCTCGACCCAGTATCACGGGCGATGCGAGTCAGAGTTAAACTTGATAACCCACAAAAGAGCCTCAAACCGGGCACCCTAGTTGAAGTGAAACTTTTTGGTGGCCCTAAGCGAGACATCATTACAATACCGACCGAAGCGTTGATCCTAACTGGCCGTGAAAACCGTGTGGTGGTGCAGCGCAGCGACAATCAATTTGCCTCAGTTGAAGTCAAAGTCGGCATGATTGCCCAAGGCAAAGCTGAGATCATCAGTGGCCTTAACGTGGGCGACAAAGTGATTGTATCTGGGCAGTTCCTGCTGGACTCTGAAGCCAGTATTCAAGGCAGTTTGCAGCGTCTAAGTACCAGTAATACCCAGGATGCTGATAGCGCTGATGAACATAGCACTAGTACACATAGCAGTACTGACCACAGCCATCACAACCATTAGGGGGCGTTTATGTTAGCAAACATTATTGGTGCCTCGATTAAGCACCGCGCGATGGTGCTGGTCTTTAGTGTACTGATAGCCTTAGTTGGCTATCAGGCAATGCGCACTACCCCACTTGATGCACTGCCTGACTTATCAGACGTACAAGTTATTGTAAAAACCTCATACCCAGGGCAAGCACCGCAGCTCGTTGAGGACCAAGTCACCTATCCACTATCAACCGCCATGCTTGCTGTGCCTGGCGCCAAAACCGTGCGCGGTTTTTCCATGTTTGGCGACTCGTATGTGTACATCATCTTTGAAGATGGTACCGACATCTACTGGGCGCGCTCGCGAGTGTTGGAGTATCTGTCGCAAACCCAAAGTCAGTTGCCGGAAAACGTGACACCAACATTAGGGCCTGATGCCTCAGGCGTTGGCTGGGTATTCCAATATGCATTAGTTGATCGCAAGGGCAAGCATGACCTTGCACAACTTCGTTCGCTACAAGACTGGTTCTTAAAGTTAGAGCTACAGAGCGTCGCAGGCGTTTCGGAAATCGCCACCATCGGCGGCATGGAGCAGTCTTATCAAATCATTGTCGACCCGCATAAGTTGGCCCTGTATCAAATTGATTTGATGACAGTAAAAAACGCCCTTGATAACGCCAATAGCTCAACTGGCGGCTCGGTCATCGAGATGGCCGAAGCTGAGTACATGATCACCTCAAAAGGCTATCGGCAAACATTGGATGACTTTGCTGAGATCCCACTGGGTATTGTTTCTGAAGCTGGCACGCCAGTATTAATGAAAGATGTTGCTCAGCTGCGCACTGGCCCAAGTGCAAGACGCGGCATTGCCGAGCTTGATGGGCAAGGCGAAGTCGTTGGCGGCATTGTGGTGATGCGCTATGGCGAAAATGCACTGGCGACCATTAATAACGTTAAGCAAAAGCTGCAAGAGGTCGAGAATGGCCTGCCTGATGGCGTAGAGTTAGTGATCACTTACGACCGCTCTGAGCTTATCCTTAATTCAGTAGACAATCTCAAGCACAAGGTGCTTGAAGAAATGCTGGTAGTTGCCGTTATTTGCTTGCTATTCCTGCTGCATGCACGCTCAACCTTGGTTGCGATTATCTCGCTGCCGATTTCGATTCTCATCAGTTTTATCGTGATGAACATCATCGGCGTCAATGCCAACATTATGAGCTTAGGCGGGATTGCCATTGCCATTGGCGCTGTGGTCGATGCAGCCATCGTGATGGTAGAGAATGTGCACAAACACCTTGAGCAATACCGTGAGCAGCGTGGTGGACAAGCCCCCACGGGTGAAGCGCATTGGCAACTGGTAAAAACCGCGTCGATTGAAGTTGGCCCAGCGCTGTTCTTTAGCTTGCTGATCATTACCTTGAGCTTCGTGCCTGTGTTTGCGCTAGAAGCGCAAGAAGGCAGATTGTTCCACCCGCTCGCCTACACTAAAACCTTTGCCATGGCAGCGAGCGCTCTGTTAGCGATTACGTTAATTCCAGTTTTAATGGGCTATTTTGTACGCGGAAAAATTCCTGCTGAGCATAAAAACCCATTAAGCCGTGTGCTGATAGCAATATACGAGCCGCTACTTCGCCTAGTACTGCGCTTCCCTAAGCTGACTATCATGCTCGCCTTAGTGGCTTTAGTTAGTGCTTACTATCCTATGTCGAAAATGGGTAGCGAGTTTATGCCTGAGCTGGAAGAAGGCGACTTGCTGTATATGCCGACCACACTGCCGAGCGTGAGCTCAGGTAAGGCCGCTGAAATCTTGCAGCAAACTGACCGCTTAATTAAAACAGTGCCTGAGGTAAAACGGGTATTTGGTAAAGTCGGCCGCGCGATGACCGCTACCGATCCTGCACCGCTGACCATGTTAGAAACCACCATCATGCTTAACCCAAGGGACACCTGGCGTGAGGGTATGACGCTTGAAGGGATCATTGCAGAGCTGCAAAAAACCGTCAAAGTGCCCGGGATGACTAACGCTTGGGTGCAACCGATTAAAACCCGCATTGATATGCTATCAACCGGTGTACGTACGCCCGTGGGCATAAAGATTTCTGGCGCAGATATTGATGAGCTGCAACGTATCGGCACTGAGATTGAAGCCGTGGTAGCTAAGTTGCCAGGCACACTGTCAGCCTTTGCCCAGCGTACCAGTGGCGGTCGTTATATCGATATTGAGCCCAATCTTAAAAACGCGGCTCGCTATGGTATGACACTGCGTGACATTCAAGATGTGGTGCAAATGGCCATCGGCGGCATGCAAGTAGGTCAGTCGATTCAAGGACAAGAGCGCTACCCCATCAATATTCGCTACCCGCGTGAGCTGCGCGATAGTATTGAAAAACTGCGCCAGCTGCCTGTGCTGACTAAAACCGGTAAATACTTACCACTGGGCAATCTTGCTGAGATCAGCATTAGTGATGGCGCGCCCATGCTCGCCAGCGAAAATGGCCGCTTAATCAGCTGGGTATTTGTCGACTTACAAGATGTGTCCATTGGTGAGTACATACAAACTGCTCGCGCCGCGTTAGATGAGCAAATCAAACTGCCACCGCGTTACAGCTACACCTTTGCCGGCCAATACGAGTACATGCAGCGGGTTGAAGCTAAAATGCAATTGGTTATCCCACTGATGATTGCGGTGATCTTTATGCTGCTAATGATGACGTTTGGCTCGTTCACTCAAGCTTCGGTGATCATGCTCAGCTTGCCGTTTTCTTTGGTTGGCAGCGCCTGGCTGTTATATGCATTGAACTTTAATTTCTCGGTCGCGGTGTCTGTGGGCATGATAGCCCTAGCAGGTGTTGCCGCAGAGTTTGGTGTGGTAATGCAGGTGTACTTAAACAATGCCATTAAAGCCAAGCAACAAAGCGGCGACTACAACCAACGCGGTGATTTGGTTGATGCCTTGATTCACGGTGCAGTAATGCGCATTCGCCCTAAGGCAATGACGGTTGCGACTATCTTCTTTGGTCTGCTGCCAATTATGTGGGGCAGTGGTACGGGTAACGAAGTCATGCAGAAAATTGCCGCGCCTATGGTTGGCGGCATGGTCACAGCGCCAATTCTGTCACTGTTCGTGATCCCGGCGATTTACCTGCTGATTTACGGGCGCAAGCTGAAGAAGTAATTACCCAGATATACTTTTAAAAGAGTTAAAAAAACCACCTTTTAGCAAGGTGGTTTTTTATTTAGCTTAACTTTACTTTTCTCAGTAAAAACTTACTTCACTGCATCAATAACCGCAGGGATCACCTGATAGAAAAGTAAGTTAGCCATGCGTGGTGTCTCGGTTTGCGGATAACCACCATTCATCGCCACAATCACACCAGATGCTTTGTCAATTGCCAGCACCTGGCCGTGAATACCGATCATCACTAATAGCTTATGACCTTTAATGTTCAGTACGCGGTATTGATCTTTGTACCAGGCATCATTTGCAAGGGCGTATTCCTTACCTTTAGTCCAGGCCTTTCTCACTTGGTCATTACCCGCCCAAATAGCGTCTAAAAACTGCTGTGGAATAACCTGCTCACCTTTATAGTTTTTACCCTTATTAACGATAACCTTACCTACGCGGGCAAGGTCGCGGGTTGCCATGTTTAAGCCACCAGAGGCAACAACATAATTGTCAGGGTCTGCCATCCAAAATGCGTCATTCTCAGCACCAATCTTGGTCCAGACCTTCTCTTCCAGGTAAGACGCTAGCTCTTTACCTGTCACCTTTTCAACGACTTTACCTAAGATTTCTGTATTTGGGTCTTGATACTGATACACCTCACCGCTTGGGTACTTATGATCTTTAATCAACAACAGGTAATCTTGAATACCATGCAGACCAGAATCGTTCTTACCATGCCATTCTTGTGACTGAGTCAGTCTTGGGTCCCAGCTCTTGTGTGGCGGCGTTTTAATTCCTAAACCACTGCGCATATCGGCAATTTCTTGTACTGTTGCGCCCTCAAATGCCGTGCCTTTAAATTCTGGCAGATAGAACTCTAGCGGCTTAGACATATCAAGCTTACCTTCGGCTGCTGCAATACCCGCCAAAGTCGCAGTAAATGACTTAGTTACCGACATATCTAAGTGAGTTGAATTAGGCGTCATGCCATTAAAGAAATGCTGATGTACTACCTCATTTCCCTTAATAACAACCATAGAATGGTTTTTAAGGCGGTCACGCAAGATGGTATATAGGTCATGCTCCCCGTCTGCATCCATGCCTTTAAGCTTAGTAAGGTCGAGTGAATTGTTTAGCTTCCACTTTTCAGGGACCATGCTGCCCTTAGACACCTGATAGTAGCGAGTAAACTTGTAGGCATTTGAGAAGGTTGCGGCAGCCATTTCACCTTGATCCCATTCTGTTTGGCTCACACCTAACATGGCCGCTTGCTCAATGAATTGACTATCTGGTTGGTGCAACGTAGCGGCATGCGCACCAAAACTTAAACATGCAATAACCAAACTCGATTTAACTAATTTCATAGACTTATTCCTTAAATCACATGGAGAATAGACACATGTAAAAACAAACATCTAACTGTGCCTAATCGCGCTAGTAAAACACAACTGACTGACTGCTTACAGATTTTTTACAAAAGTAAACCAAATGAACGACTCACGGGCGGAAATTCCGTACTCGCGGCGAGAGATATAGAAAGAGATATAGAAAGAGATATAGAAAGAGATATAGGAATAACAACGGCAGTGAAGCTAATGATAGCAATCGTAACTTATAGGCTTTCTATCGACAGCTTCAGTAAGCCACTTATGACCAAACTCAACAGTTAAGTGCGACACATAAACTCGACACGCGCCAAATTCAAGAGTACATATCTTTATCGATGATATCCTGCTTTTTTTGCATCAGGTACATGACATAAAGTGTTCCTAAGAACATCAAACTGAATGAGACTACCATTAAGCTATAAATCAATAATGGGTCATTAAATTGCGGCAACCAGTCATCTACAAACTACATGGAATGCTTGTAAGCGCCAAAGGCTAAGAGCAACACCACAGGAATTTCTGCAATTGCAATAAACAAAATTTTTCTATCGAGGATGGCAAATTGTTTTGCCAATTCGGGGTCTGAAAAATCGATTTGTTCGCTAAACATAGTGAGTTCCTTTCTTCCATGAAATACCACTTACATTTAACCCTAATAAACAGATCAAAAAACCTCAAGTTAACCGGCTAAGCAATTGGTCTGACATGAATAAATATCTTCTTAGCTACAACTGAAGCTAGAGTAGACAAAACAAAAAATAGCTTGTATATACAAGCTATTTCTGTTCATGGAAGCAGCTGTTCAGAATGAATTGTTAACACCAACCGAGACTGAAGTGCCGCCGAACTTGTAACCGCCAAACGAATCAAAGTGGTGTAGTTGCCGTTCCTTCTCAACCCCAAAATATCAATTAGCTTGATATCATTAAAAAGAAAATCGGGATTACCACACCTAAACCCATCAAAATAATCGACTTTGGCTTTGCTGGTCCATGTTTGCCCTTCACCATAAACAATGCCGATAACGCGAGGAATATCAGCATGCCGGCGAACAAGTCTGAAAAGTACACCCAGGCATTACGGGTTTCATTCAGGTGCAATTTATTCAGAGCTTGCAAAATTACCCTTGGCTCAATGTCTTGATACACCACCTGACTGGACTTTCTATCCCACAACAAGGTGTCGCCCTCTTCCAAGAACACTTCAAACTTATTCTTATTCTGCCAAAAGCTCGATTTGGTTGTGTGGGTTAAGCTAAATTGCTGCTTCATACGCATGGCAATTTGCCTATCTTCTAGCGTTAGCCAATCTGAGTCATCGACCTTTTGTATCTGCCGCTCAACCGCATAATTGGGATTCCAATCCGCAATATGATTAACCGCAATACCAGAGACGGCAAAAATGATAGAAAAACCAATGCAAAAATAGCCGATGTCACGATGTAAGGTACGATTCAGTCGATACCAATTGATGTTGTTAAACCACTTCATATATACAAACCAATTCGCTATCTCGTGTTAATCTGCGATGCTCACGCCAGTGGGCACTAGCTGATACATGGTCATAGGCTCAGTTACCGATGCTGGGTCAAACTCTTCGCCTGCTTCTTTGGCATAGTAAGCTTTGATTTCTTTCGTTTGCTCGAGGTTGTAGCGCAAAGCTTGCAGCTTACCTGTTGCTAGCGCTTTTTTACCGCGAGCGGTTAATGGGAACACCATTTCACCGTCTTTCACCTTGATGCGTAGGCTTTCAAAGCGCTTGTCTGACGCTATCGTCATCCAACAACCTCTATGCTCACATACACCAACAATGGTGCCTTCAATGGTTACTGGGTTTTCCAAGTAGCTTTCAGGATCTGCCATCAGTGTCGATACCGGTACAAGCAGATCTTGGTTTACACCTGAGCCGAAATCAGTGGCTAAGGCAGACATAGGTGCGATAAGTGCGCCGCATAGCATGCTTGCGGCAACAGTAAGTCTTAATTTCATGGTGTTTCCTTTATTCACGGCGCCAAGCGCATAAATACAATAAGTCGTGGCCACCTCAAATAAAGGTAGCCGCGATAAACTCTCTACAATTTCAGCCCATTGGGCTTATCGACAAAGGTCATTTGATGAGGCATTGGGAAGATTTGTTTGGCTAGAATCTTCAGCCTTTGCTCGCTAGCCAGCTCATGCAAGCGACCAGCTCGCTGTATATAGCTGGCATTTTGATAGCGCTTGTCTGACAAAATCATTCGTCGTAGCCAGGTATTGGCACTCGTTAGTCGCCCTTGCTCAGCAAAAGCAATGTCTTCCACTGTGCGCTGCAAGTTTTGCTCGCTTACTGAGTCACCTAGCTTGGTAAGTACCTGCTTAGCCGCAGCAATCAGCTCATCACTACGCTCGGGTGCACAGGTAAAATGCACCTCAGTTTCAATGCGGTCATGGCGTGGGTTTAGGCTCATTTCATACTTAATTGAGTAAATGCCGCCTAGCTCATGGCGCAGCTTCTTCTTAAGCATCTTTTTCGCTATTGGCGTTAAGGTCGATACCAAAAACGCTTGCTCTGGAGTCCATTGCATTGGCGTATAACCAAACAGGCTCACTTCAGCTTTATCTTGCTCGTGGGTCACTATGTGCTCAAGACGATTTGCCGGCAATTGCATTGTAGTGCTGTTAGATAAACTTGCTTGTCTCGGCACATTGGCTAAATGCTGCGCCATTTGCTGTTCAAGCTCGGCGTGGTCTAGCTGCCCGACGATATAGAAGGTCGTTGGTTGGCGCAGTATGCTCTGGGTGTCTGCAATAATGCGCTCTTCAGTCACTGCATCAACAGCTTGTGCTGTGACGTCATCAAGCATTGATTGGCCAAAACGTTGCTGACTAATAAAGCGTGATTTTTTATGAGTGCGAGATTGAGACACAAGATCCGCTTTCACTTGCTGCCACACGCCCTTATCTATCCCCGACTGCATGCGCAAATGGTAAAGCTGCATCAAGCTTGCTAGCTGAGACGGCGCAATCACCGCGGCCAAATCTAACTCGCTTTCTTTTAGTTGCCACTGCCAATGGGGCTGAGTTTGCTGCCAGTTTTGCCATTGCTGCTCATTCCAATGCGGCAAACCGCTTTGTTGCCATAGTTGAACCCCGGCTTGTGCTTGCCAGGCACTGATTTGATTATTCTGGTAGCCAGCTGAGCTTAATGCCTTGATATATAACTTGTTATCAGAGGTTGATTTATCTAACCACAAAAGCTTGTCACCATTGCCAAGTAAGTACTTATGCAAAGTAATGGTTTCGTCTTGGTAACTCCATTGCTCGCTTTCAAGGGCATACCAATCGGCTTTGGCTGTTGTTACTTTTGGCAACTTGCTCAACAGCGGCTCAGTTACTTGATCCGCCGTTACCTCGTTAGCTTCTGGCGCTGCCTGTTGATTGGCGACTTTTGCCTCTGCTGAGCGCTTCACCGCTAACGAAATGCTCTTTGGCAGTGAATCAATATTGCTTTGGATGTTCTGCTCTAGCTGACGCACCTGAGCAACGGTAGGCAAACTGAGTTTCTGAGTGCCGCCAGCTTGGTAGTAAATAAAGTTATCTTCAGCATCGAGAATGTCACGCATGCGTGCATTGAGCTGCTCAAGGGTCATTTGCTCTAACCACTTAAGCGTTCTTGCCGTGCGCACAGCGGGTTCTTCTAGCGGCGCACCTTTCATTAATGCTTCGGTAATCTTATCTTCCCAAGCCATGTAGTCGCGATGCTTAGCGGCTGTCACATTGCGTTGAGTAATGCCTTTGGCCTTTTCAACAAGCTCATTAAAATCTTGCTCGTCTAAGCCATCGCGATACAAGCGTGCATATTCCTCAGTAACCAATTTTAATCCAAGTGCATGGTCTGCTGTACGCGCTGCGATGGCGACAACCAAACGCTCATTAGTTGGCTCTTTAACGGTCAAACTAATGCTCTCAGCCTTATCTTTTGGTAAAAAAGCACGATTGCGCATCACCTGATTGCGCATTAACTTACGCAAAAAGTAATTTTGTAAATAGGCGTACTGGCCGTGTTCACTTGCTCTATCAGGCATAGGTAAACGCAAGCCATAAACCACCATTGAAGTGGTGCCCTTAGGGTGCTGAACCTTATCAATATAAAGTTGCTCAGCTAATGGCAACGCCACATAGTCGCGATTTGGCTTTGGCTTAGTTGGCAATTTGCCAAAGGTATTGGCAATAGCTTGCTGGGTTTGCACAACATTTACATTACCCGATACCACCAGCTGCATATTGCTTGCGACGTAAAATTGGTTGTAAAAATCACGCAATTCTTCGATGGTTGCCGCTTCAATTGATGCGCGAGTACCAATGGTGGGTCTATCAACATAGCGCGAGCCATTACGTACCACTGCTTTTTTTAGATTATTAACTTCACCCGCTAGGCCATCGCCCTGGCGCCACTCTTCAATGATCACCCCGCGCTCGCGCTGCCAGTCGGCTTTATCTAAGGTAGCAAAACCAGCTAGTTGAGATAAAAACGCCAGTGAGCCCGCCATGTCCAGCGAATCATTTGGGCGAGTTCGCACCATATATTGGGTTTCAGTTTGGCGAGTAACCGCGTTGACTTGCAGGCCAGTCTTCCAACCTAAACTGTCAATATAAGTATGCATGCCCTCTGGATGCGCCTGAGTCTTGTGAAACACCATGTGCTCAAGCATGTGTGCCACACCGGGTCTTGTTGCTTCATCAACCGAACCTGCGTTTACAATCAGGCGTATGTTAAAAGGATCGCTAGATTTATTGCTGTTATAAATGGCGTATTCAAGGCCGTTATCAAGCTTTCCTGTAGTTATCGCGCTATCCCACAAGTATTCACTTGAGCAAGAAAAACTAATTATTACCGCGATATAGGCACTTGCCCGACCTAGGCTTACCCACAAGGATTTAAATGAATTCATATAAATACTGCTATGAAGTTAAGGTATCTTTGACGACGAGTTAAAGATTTGCGCCAGCAATGTTATTGAGAACAATTTCTATTAGCAATGACATTTACAATTGCTGGTACGACTAGTGTTAATTAATTAGAGCTAGCCCACACTAACCGCGGCTTTACAGCGTGTAATTGGATAATATTTCGCCGCATTCAATCCAAGGTAAGGGCGTATTAATAACTATCACTAACACTGCTAAAGTAGCTTAAAGGAGCCATTGCAATATAATCCGCTAGCATTGGCATAAAAATTAGTCATCACTTTAGTACAACAGCCAAAAGGGACATCACATGCTTAGATCAATCTTGCTTACAGCACTACTTAGCTTTACTGCACTTACCGCAACTGCACAAGAATTGCACTTTGGCGACACCGTAGATAGTTCAAAGTTGGTAAAAATTTCAACCTTAATAGAAACACCCAACCAATACATAGGCGAAACCATTACCGTTGAAGGTACGATTATCGGCGTATGTGAAAAGCGCGGTTGCTGGGTAGATTTAGCCTCGGATGCCCGCTTTGAAAAGCTACGTATCAAGGTAAAAGATGGCGACATGGTTTTCCCACTGACCGCTAAAGGGCGCACCGCTTTAGCCACAGGCGAACTAGTAGAGATCCAGCTCGACTTGGAGCAAACGCGTGCCCATCAGGCACTTGCCGAGCGCACGGGTCAACAGATTAATGCGGCAAGTATTCGTGAGCCGATGAGCATTTATCAATTAGTACCAACCGGAGTCACCATTCTTGAGTAACAAGCGCCCTATAAATTGGTTTAGGCTAAACCGCGAACTGCACCGAGACTTAGGCTACTTTGCCTTCGCCATGACAGTGTTGTTTGCGGTTTCTGGCATTACCCTCAACCATTTAGCTGATTGGAACTCAAACTATATTGTTGAGCGTGAACAGCGCACGGTTTCAGTAACGGTGGATCAAAGCGACGAGCAAATTAATCAGCAGCTCTTATCGGCATTTGCGATCAAGCAGCCTGTTAAAGCCAGCTATTGGGAGTCGGTCAATCAATACAAGTTGTTCTTTGATAACGGCGGCGCATTAACGGCAGATTTAAAAGCGCAAACCGCAGTGTATGAGAACATCCGCTCACGCCCTATTCTCAAACAATTTAATAGCCTGCACCTAAATGAAGTTAAAGCTGGTTGGATTATTTTTTCCGATCTCTATGCAGGTTTATTGCTATTTCTAGCCATTTCAGGGCTATTTATGGTGAAAGGTAAATACAGCCCATGGCACAGCAAACGGGGTTGGTTATTACTTTTGGGCACTGTAATCCCATGCGTTTATGTTTTTATCGCGAGTTAAACACTTCCAAACCCTATTCAAGCTCATTGGTCATCGCGTTCAAGGTGCGCTGCAGTACTTCAAAAGCTTGAGACAACTCCGGCTCAGAAATATCTTTAGTCAGCCAAGCTAGAGTTTCATGGCCAAGGTCATATGCTTGCTGCAGTATCTCATCACCTTTGTCGGTTAAGGCTACTTGATAGCTATTTTGCTTGCGCGTGGGCAAGCGCTTAATTAACTCACGCTTTTCTAACCCAGCTAATACCCGTGCAACCGCTCCTTTATTTTTGAATGTCTGCCGCGATAGCTCTATCGGGGTGATTGGTTGGCTATCGTAAATAATCCCCAGCGTTTTCCATTGCTCAGAGCTGATATCCACTTGCTTAGCGTCAAATACTCTTTGCACCAGCGCATGGCTAATACGGTTAATATCGTGAATGGTTGAGAAGTACTCCACAATATCCGAGGAATAGTTAGTCTCTCTAGTGCTGGTCATTCATCACCTCAGTTGCAGACCTTTTAACCAAACAGGTCACCTCAATAGCTCGATTAAACGCTCTCGAATAGGGTCATAGACTTTATCAACCGGCCACAGCATATCTACACTCCAGCTGCCAGCATAATCAGACTCAACACTAAACGCTTGTAGATTGGCCGCCGCGATTTCAGCTTCACATAGCGCCTTGGGCACATTACACCAACCTACTCCTTGCTTTGCTAGCTCCATAGCGATGCGGGAGTTATCAGCATTTATCAGTTGATGACTATATACCTGACTTTCAACCCCTGCTTCTCGAAGCGGCGATAAAATCACCTGAGTCATGCCACGTATGGTGCTTGGCGCAACCTGCTCACCTGGCTTCCAACCATGACTTTCTAGGTACTCAGATGTTGCTACCCGTAAAAACTCAAACTCAAAACAGGTGCAATGGTTTATCGCTGCCGGCAGTGAAAAAGTCGACATTGCAAATGCGATATCCGCCTCATCATTAATCAACATGTCACGTACTGACTGAGTGTCACCCGACTTTAAGGTTAACTTTAATGACGGATAGTCGCACATCAGCTGACTGATATGCTCAAGTATACCCAACTCATTAATTGCGCTGTCGATCACAATTGTGGCGTTCGCTGGATGATCAGAAAAAATACTCTGCACCTTAGTCTCGAACATATCAGCTTCGACTAACAAGCCTTTAGCATGATCATACAAAGCATGACCTTGAGATGTCGGTTCAACAGATTTGCCATGACGCACAAATATCTCAAAGCCTAACTCATCCTCTAATGCACTGATTTTGCGGCTAAATGTAGAAGCATGACGTTTAGATTCTGCCGCAGCTTGGGCAAAACCACCGCTATCATAAACGGCCACAAATGCCGCAAGATAATCCAAATTAGTAACCATAATCACCCTCTTACTCATTAGCGCAGCCACAACCCGAATCAAGCATGCAAAATATGCATGCTAAGCAATTTATGGCAAAAAAACCAGCGTGGCAAAGTAACCATATAGACGCAGCAAAGTAGATGAGAGTTGCCGTGTCTTAGATGAGAAACGCATTTTCAAACTTATTGATGATAGTGATTGCAGCCTTTAACGGCGACCACACAAAGTATCGTTAATAAATAACCGAGATTTCGGAGAATACACATGAAACTTAAAGCACTTTCTATCGCGCTACTACTTAGCAGTGCATTTGCAGCACAAGCGGCTACTTTCCACGGCCCAGACAAAGAATTCATTGGCGCAGCTGAAGCATCTGGCGTACCAGCAGCACTATGGGATAACGCTGAATATGCGGCATCGACTTTCCCAAATGCTTACAAGTTCACTCCTAGCTACAAAATCAAAGCTTCTGGCGTTGCTCCTGAGCAGTTCAAAAAAGGCACTCAACTAGACTTTGAAAAAATTCAGATCGCTGCAATTGACGGCGAAATGTCACTGAATGATTACCTACGTGACCGTGTTAAAAACCACTCTTTAGTTGTACTAAAAGGCGACAAGCTATTACACGAGCACTACTGGAATGGCATGAATGAGACTTCTACTCACTTAGACATGTCAGTCACTAAGTCTTTCACTGCTATGCTAGCAGGTATTGCTGCTGATCAAGGTAAACTTGATATGAGTAAGCAAGTCACCTTCTACCTACCAGAGCTTAAGGGTACAGCTTGGGACGGCGCGACTGTTCAAGAAACTGCTGACATGCGTACTAACGTTGTTCAAGAAATCCAAAAGCACAAGTCGTGGGATACTCGCATGACTGACTCTCAAGGTTGGACTGGCGATCACTCAGCAACTTACCCTCAAGGTATCCAATCTTACTTCCCACTAGTTAAGGAAGTTTCTGAGCCAATGGGTACTAAGTACTCTTACCAATGCATCAACACTGAAGTTCTAGGTAAAGTTGTAGAAGCTGCTACAGGTGAAAAACTTGCAGACCTTCTAGAGCAAAACTTCTGGGGTAAAGTTGGTATGGCTAACGACGCTAACTACCAGGCTGACTTTGCTGGTAACCCAGTAGCTTCTGGCGGTCTAAACGCTGCAACTAAAGACCTTGCACGTGTTGGTCGTACCCTAGTAAATGGCGGTAAGAACTACAAAGGCGAGCAAGTTGTTCCAGCTCAGTTCATCAAAGATATCCTAGCAGGTAACGACAAAGTACGTAGCGCATGGTTAAAAGGTAAAGAATCTGCACTAGCTGAAGGTTGGTACAAAGACCAATTCCGCGTACTTAACATTGGCGGTCGTACTATCATGGCGATGGTAGGTATTCACGGTCAAATCCTAGCAATGGACCACAAAACCGGTACTGTTGTTGCTATGAACGGTGGTTACCCACAAACTGAAACTCCGCGCATGGCTATTGCTATCTTCTACCAAGCACTACCAGCAATCTTTGCTGCTGCCGACGAAGTTAAGTAGCTTTAAGAGTCTGTCGTGATGATTAGCGCAAGTCATTGATAGCGCTAACGCTCTACTCTAAGTTATAAAAACGCCTGCAAGGTAAATTGCAGGCGTTTTTTATTGGGTGTAAGCCCTAATCAGCAAAGGCTAATAGCACCTAATCATACTGATAATTAATCCCGAGCCAAAAGCTGCGGCCCACTTCTACGCCTGAATTACCAGGCAGTACCGAATAAGTACGGCTATCGAGTAGGTTTGAAATATCTACGCTTAGCGAAAGCCTGTGCTTATGAAAATCCGGCAAGCGGTAGCGAACCGATGCGTTTAATAAAATGGCATCGTCTAGTTCAAACTCCCGGTAAATGGTAGCCTCAAGTGGGATGAGTTCTCCTGACTCATTCTCGACCGTAATGTCATCAAAATAATGCACGTTCGATGTTGCAGCAACCGATGTATATCCCTGGGTATACTTTGCCGTAAGTGTGGTTTGCAAATCGTCAGTCCACTTGGCAGTCCAACCCATGTTTACCACCCAAGGACGGGCATAGTTTGCTGCGATTCTGTCTAAGTCATCTAAAGAAACAGCGGTATAAACGGTTTCCTCTTTACCTTCTGCATTGATAATAGTCGTTTCATGGGCCACGATTTGATCTTGCGGCGTATCGTCAATATCTCCGTCATAGCTATCTTGCGTCGTTTCAGTTTGCGACCAAGAGGTATTAGCCCAAAAGCTATGATCTTTATATTGCCCATTCCATGACAGTGAAATGCGCTTCTGCTCGCTTTCACCTTTGTTTACCTGATAAATATAGGTATAGCCACCTTCGCGAACTGAGTCGCCTTTACCTAGCTCATCTTTACTCTTGCGCCAAACACCACGCAGTGACAAGAAGCCGCCTAGCATTTCTTGCTTCCAACCTAAAGTCAGCTCGTCGGAATAAGGCGTTTTAACACCATCGTAGCGATAGCGCGTCAAATCCTGGCTGTTAGCGTCAGTCCATTCGGTCAACTGCCCGTCTTTAGTCACCTCACGAGTTTGGGTGATATAGGGTAGTTGCTGCTCGCGGATAGCATAGGTTGTCAAATTAGCATCGTAATAGCGGCTGGCACCAAAGGTAATCAAGGTTTGATTATCACCAAATAAGTCATAACCACCCGAAAAACGTGGCGAGACGTTATGGTTTTTAAAGAAGTCCTCAGTATCGTAACGCAGGCCAAGATTAAAGTTCCAATCACCTACTTCGAATACGTCTTGAACATACAGAGCACCTTTACGCACAGTGACATCGATATGTTCTTCTTGGTAAATCAGCCTTTTTTGCAGGAATTGCCCCGTGGTGACGACGTTTTCTTCCCTTAATCTAATATGTTCCGGATTGGTGTCATCAAACGGCTCACCTAATATGGCAGATAATTCTTCCTCAGATAGTGACTCCTGCTCAACACAGGCAACAAAATTACCGTTACAGTCAACGTTAGACTTAACTGCTGCATTAGAGTAGCGAACACTGTCTTGGTTGCGGTCGCGGGTAACTTGCTGGCTTTCAAGCTGCAGTCCCATGGTAAATTGATGGTCTAACTCCCAAAAACTCGTATCAAAATCAAACTTGTTGTTGAGTGAGTATGTCACCTGGCCATTGTCTAAATCGCCATTACCACCTTCTTTAGACACAGTGGAATCGTTTGGTCCCCAGTCTTTACCCTTGTACTTGCCCCAAATAACATGATCAATTGGTGCTGTGCGACTATTTTCACTGTAACGAGCGTTTGCAGTAATCTTCCAATCTGCCCAGCCAAGGTTACGAAGACCTGTGGCATTCAACGCATAACCACCACCTTCTATGCTGTAGTCACTGTTTAACGTGTCATCGAGAATGTAGTTGCCTTTATAAGGCGCATATAGTGCAGAAACACTTAAATGATCAAACCAATCCTGCTCAGAATCGTATTTGAGCATGACGTTTGAGTTAGTACTTGAGGTGTCAACTAACTCACCTAGCGACTCAATGCTCTTGGTCGATTCAGTATGATTAACGTTTAAACCTATGCCTCGACCTTTACCTAGCTTTTTAGCTAGTTGCAGCTTGTATTGCTTTTTATCGTAAACCGGTTTTTCAAATACTGACTCTGACGGATCATCTCCTTCTCCATAAATATCATGAAATGATACCCAGTCAGATTGCGTTGCTCGATAACCAAAACTCACCGAAGGTAAGTCCCAGGCATCTTTACTTTGTGACTCAACCACCCCGCCCATAAACTCGCCATATTCCACCGGAATATTTGAGTCATAAACGGTAATACTTTCAACAAGATCTTTATTCAAAAAGAATTCATTGGTGTGCCCCATTACCGAGTTAGTCTCATCAGCAGATAGGCCTGAGCTTGCTGGGTCAATACGACTATTGGTGTTCATACCATCAATGAAAAAGCCATTTTGGTAGGCTTTACCACCTGAAATAGACACTTCACGAGAGCGGATATCAGTCAGGCTTGCAATGCTATTATCGGCTTCGTTTGCCTGAATACCTGGCAAGCCTTTTAAAAGCTCAGTAATGTCACCATTGCCCACTGGTGCATTTTCAATAAAGTCTTGCGACAAGAAAATACGCCCTTGGGTTTCAAGTACTTCAGGGCCAAAGTAGCGCCCGGTAACCTCGATTACCTCAACAGGTGTACCGTCGTTATTCAGGCAGGCTTCCATGCGCTGAGCTTTTTCATAGCTCAGTAACTCGGCTTCAGGAAAGCGCATTTTAGTTGCACAGGTAACCCATAACTCAGGTGTTTTTTTAGTTTGCGTTAAAATCTCTTGTTGCTGTTGCTCAAACGAATCCCCCTCTTCCGCATAGGCGGAAAAGGGCATAGTGAGGGTAGACGCCAGCACAATGCTGGCGTACACAGGGTTTAATTTAAACTCCATAACAGCAAACCACTACTGAGCGACATCAGGCACAAGTGGGTTGATATCATTCTCATCAACAATGCCATCACCATCGGCGTCGTCATCAGCAGTTAGACCTGAAGCAATCACTTGCTCCTCGGTTGCTGTAGTAATGAAGAAATTAGGCTTACCATCTTGGTCAGTATCAACGTTTGCAGCAACAGTGCTAGGGAAGTCATCTTGTTGCGCAATAAACTGTGACAATGTTGCCGTAAGTTCCAGCTTGTTTGCCTCAGCGTTTGCTTCACGTGCAATCACTTGATTACCTAACTCAAACTCACGAGCAGAGCCTAATAGCGGTATCCAGTCCTCATTAATATTGGCCTGAACCGTCGCACTTTGGGCTTGTAACTTAGTATCAATGAAATCATTTAAGCGCTTAACTTGTGCTTTTAGTGCAACTAACTGCTCCGCATAATTGTTTTCGGCCGCAAAGAAGCGTGTCTGCTTAATAACGGCATATGATTCTGAAGCCGAGTTTTCTAGCGAAGTATCAACAAGCTGCTCTAAAATCTCAATAGCTAGCTCAAGACCCGCTTCTTGGTCATCACCATTGTCTGCCACGTATTGGTCATAGTTATCAAAAAAGTCATCTACCAGTACTTGGGTCTGAGTTGTTGCTTCTTCAAGTAAGCCATTCAGTGCTGCACTTTGAGCAAATTCGTAGCGCCACTCAATTCGGTCTTCAAAGTCTGAAACTAAATCAATCAATCCTAAGGCTTCAATGATTGCAGGGATTGCTACTTGAGTATTCCCCACTTTTGCAGCATTGGCAGCTAAATCTTGGCGCGCCTCGATTAAGTCAGCGGTAAGCACATCTTCACTGGTTGTTGGATAATGGTCAGCAACTAATGCCTGACATGTCGTTAGCATAGATTGAGCATCTTCAGTCGCTCCCATGCGCAACTGCATGTCCATTAACTTGCCACAACCATAAGAGCCAATGACATAACTCGGTGACGATACGCGAGCCTCTATGTGCTCGCTGCTGATTAGAATGCCTTTCGCCGTTTCAATTGCCTCTTTAGCTGCATCATTTTCCCCCTTTGCGATAAGGTGAGAGGCAAGCCCAGGTAGAGTGATTGTTTGCTCAGCCACTGCGCGGAACTGATTGAGGGTATTGCCATCTTCTAGCGCAATGAGATGCTCGGTTGCTTGTTTTACTGTGCCGCCATTTAACACAATTGACAGACCATGCTGCGCATCAATTTCTTCTTGAATATCTTCGACGTAGCTCTCGCGCGTGTTATCTAAATTAATGAAGGCAAGTACAGGGTTGGTTGAAAGTTCAGAGTAGTACAACTCAGCCGCACCAGCTGCAACTTGTAGCGGGTAACGATTCTTATACTCTAAAGTGTAAACGGCGCTCTCATGTGCGCTGCGATTATATGCTTCATCGTGAGTCACATCTGTATACAGTGCGATAATACGGGCAATAAGCTCCTTGGCTTTATCTACTTCTTCCGCACGGTTGTATAGGGTTAACGCAAAGGCATAGTAAGTGCCACGTTGATAATAATGTGGCTTACCCGCATTGCTATAGCTAGAGGTTAGCTCTTGGTAACCCGTGTCATCTGCAACTGCAACTAAACGGTCAATCGCTGCTACCAGCTTTAAGCGGTTTTCTTCAGTTCGATCATTTAGATAAATAGTTAACAAGCTATCGGCATAGTTATCGAAACTCGTTACCAGTCGCTTGTATGCCGTCGAAACTTCATCAGACTTCAGCGCTTCTTTCACTAAAGCCAAAATACCGATGACATTGTCCGCACCTGTTTCAGATCCACTATCGATATAGCCATTAAGTAATGTTTGATAGAAAGTACCATCGGTATTGCTGAAGCTGGCGAAGCCTTTGTCTGCAATGTAACGGTTATAAATACCTAAACCTTTATCGCGAGCAGCATCACCATCCGCATATAGGCCTTTAGCATTGTATTCAGCGCCAATGTCTTTGTATGCTTCCGCTTGGTTGCTCTCGAAAATAATATCTTGATCAATAATTTGGTCGGTTTTATCTGTAAAACCTGCTGCTGCATAACCTTGCGCTAGCGCGTAGTATGCAGGGTCTGCGGCGCTATCACCTGCAATCGTTTCTATGAGTACTTCCGCTTGTTTAAGGTGAGATAGCTCTGAGGTGTAGTAAAAATCTTGTTTTTGTTGATTGGTACCATATTCTGGTTTTAGCTGAATCACTTTGACAACTTTGTCAGCGATGCCATCGGTTACACCAACCGTAAATTCATTGGCAAACGATGTTAGCTCAGGTTTGTAGGTGAACTTACCTGTTACAGGGTCTAACACCAGCGTGCCAGATTCTGGCGCAACTTCTACCGAGTAAGTCAGTGTATCGCCATCCACATCAATAGCGTTGACCTGGCCAATAATATCGCCACTCGCATCAACTGCTAATGAACTGCCAGAAATAACCGGCGCATCATTCACGCCCGTGACGGTGAAAACTAAATCACCAGATGTTGATGCACTGCCATCACTCGCTTGCACTTTAGCGGTATCGCTACCAAAGAAATCCGCTTTTGGCATGTAGCTGTAGCTACCATCTGCCGCCAAGGTTAAGGTGCCGTTTTCAGGCGATTGAGTCACAGAAAAACTGATTTGATCGCCATCTGCATCTGTAGCGGTTAAATTTCCATCAAAACTAGTATCTTCAGCGAGTGTTACGCTTAGGGAAGTTGCATCAAATGTTGGTGCTGTATTCGGAGTATCGCTTGAGCTTGAACCGCCACCACATGCTGTAAGTAATCCTGAGAGTACTGCAATTGCAACCGGGGCAACCGGGAACTTACGCTTTGCCATCTGTTAATTCCTGTATGTCTTTTAAGTCAATTCGACGGCATTTTGCTCTCGCAAAATTACAAATGCAAACCATTCTCATAATCATTTAACAACAAATTGTTAATTGCGCGATCTTGATCGCAACTTTATGTAAATACTTAGTTGAGGTCTAAATACTGTGTAAACGTACAAAAATTTACTTTTCATGAAACATGAATAAACATCAAACATTTGATTATATTAAATATTATATTTATAGAACGATTATTCTAACTTGATTGTAAATTTTGAAGCTCATAGCTGCTTGTTAATAAATACAACAAGACTGAACACAAGAATTAGTTAACCAAAAGACTGTAAAACACCAAAAATTTACCAATATTTACACTTGTATTTAACGTACGGTAGGCGATTAAATTACCATGAGATATAGCGAGGAATGAGCCTGTTTGCATGTCTCACTTTGGAGCATATAAACAAACAGAGGTAAAACATAAATATAAACAAAAAGCCCAGCAGTGCTGCTGGGCTTTGATGAAACTGACAACCAGTTTTTCGCTTAAATCTAGAACGGGATATCGTCGTCCCAACCTTCATCCAAATCTGGGGTGAAATTCTGGTTTTGTTGTGGCTGTTGCGGCGTAGGCGCTGGACGCTGCTGAGGTGCAGCTTGTGGCGCTTGCTGCTGGAAGTTACCTTGCGGCGCTGCTGCAGGCTTAGGCTGATAACCGCCTTGCTGTGGAGCTTGCTGTTGCGCTGGTGCTTGCTGCTGACCGAAGTTTTGGCCTTGTGGCGCAGCTGCTGGCTTAGGTTGGTAACCACCTTGCTGTTGTGGAGCAGATTGCTGTGGAGCAGACTGTTGTGGGCGTTGGTAGCCACCTTGGTTTTGACCTTGGAAACCACCAGCATTGTCGCCACCTGAGTTACGGCTATCTAGCATTTGCATTTCTAGCGCGTTGATTTCAGTTTTGTAACGGTCTTGACCAGTGTTTTGGTCTTGCCACTTGCTGGTTTGCAGCTTACCTTCGATGTAAACCTTAGAACCTTTCTTTAGGTACTCGCCAGCAATCTCAGCTAGACGACGGTACATTACGATGTTGTGCCATTCAGTGCGCTCTTGTGGCTGACCTTGTTGGTCTTTCCAAGACTCGCTAGTTGCAATAGTAAAGTTAGCTACTGCATTACCATTTGGCATGTAACGCACTTCGGGATCTCTACCCAAATTACCAACCAAAATTACCTTATTCACACCACGACTGGCCATCGAAATCTCCTGAGATTCTATCTAATACTTCGCAAATTTTATTACTGTTGATCGTTTAAAGATCTAATTGACAGAGCGTAACACAGCTCGAGCGTCACTCAAATTGAAATTGTCGTCCACCTTCAAATAGGCAACCTTTTCTTCAACTACTACTATCGCCTCGGCAACACCTGCTAATGCACTTAACTCAGTCGCCATGGCTTTAGCATGGTCACTGTCAGTAAAGTGCGCATTTAGTGTGTAGCTTTTAAGTAGCACAGGGTTCTTCATGCCTATGGTTAACAGCAGCCACACGCCAATTAACGCAAGACCAGCAAAGAACACGCCCGATGCACCTAAATACTGGTAAGCGCCCCCGCCAATCATGCCGCCACAAAATGCACCTAAAAACTGGCTAGTTGAGTACACGCCCATTGCCGAGCCTTTATCACCACTTGGGCAGAACTTAGCAATTAAGCTTGGCAGTGACGCCTCTAAATAGTTAAAGCCAGTAAAGAATAATAATACCGCTGCTGCTAACACCCATAAATTGCCAGCAAACATGCCCATGGCAGCAAGTGATAGCATCATAATAATAAGCGCGACCTGGAACATGCCTTTAGTGTTGTTGCGCTTAACGCCAATAATGATCAGCGGCACCATTAAAAAGAACGCGCCAACAAATGCAGGGAAGTACAACATCCAATGCTTTTCTTTCACCAACCCTGCATCAACTAAATCTAACGGCAAAGCCACGAATACAGCGGTAAGCACTAGATGCAGAATAAAAATACCTGCATCTAGGCGAAATAGCTGCGGGTCGACAAACAAGCGCTTAAGCTTTTCAGGCACGGCAACTGTGTCACCTTTTGGCGCTTGCGTAATAGGGTTAGGTACAAAGAACTGCACAATCAACATGCCCACAACCGCAAGGGCTGCGGTTAGGTAAAATAAGCCCTCAAGCCCTAATGACTGCGTAGCAATTGGCCCCACCAGTAATGACAGCGCAAATGAAAAACCAATGCAGATGCCAATCACTGCCATTACTTTGGTGCGCTGCTCGTCACGGGTTAAGTCGGCTGCTAGCGCCAGTACCGCTGCCGCAATCGCGCCCATACCTTGAATGGCACGCCCTAACACCACGCCATAAATGTGATCAGACATAGCAGCAATCACGCTACCAATGGCAAACAGCACTAGGCCAATTAGAATAATCGGTTTGCGGCCATATTTGTCTGACAGCATCCCCATAGGAATCTGAAGTAAGGCTTGAGTTAAGCCATAGGCACCAATAGCAATTCCCACCCAAAGTGGTGAGAAGCCTTCAAGATGCTGACCATAAAGCGCGAAGACAGGCATGATCATAAACAGCCCCATCATTCGCAGCCCAAATACACTAGCTAGCGAAAACGCGACCTTTTTCTCAACACCTGAGAGTCCATTTGCGGCCATGCAATTGCCCTTTTGAAAAATGTAAAAAATTAACAGCGCATGTTATCACAGCGAAATAATTAAGCTCAAAAGCAAATCACACTTTACTCATAAAGCCGCTTTTAATATTCATCTTTAGCTGCTAGGGAAGCAACAGCCTTAAGTCTAACCGCTGCCCTATTACCTACCCGTACTCCTAGCCATGAACCAAAACAAGCTTAACATCGTATGATTGCGCCACAGCTGATTGCCAATGATTGTTCACAATAACCAAGCTCGCGCTAACGAATACTTACCTACAATCGGTAATTTCGATGTGGTCTATACGTTAAAATCAATTAAACCCATCAGCTAAACTATGCGATACTAAAGCCAATTTTTACTCACTGTTACTGTTAGCAGCTTAATAGCTACACTTTGTTGCCCCAACTATATAGCTGCAAAACTATGTAGCTCCGAAAAGAAGTAGCAGCAACGCTAGCAGTTCCTAAACGTTATTGAAGAGTGCCAATGGACAAAATTGAAATACGCGGCGCCAGAACCCACAACCTAAAAAACTTTAATTTGACCATTCCACGGGACAAATTGATTGTAATCACAGGTTTATCGGGTTCAGGTAAGTCATCTCTCGCGTTTGACACCCTCTATGCTGAAGGCCAGCGCCGTTATGTTGAGTCGCTGTCGGCCTATGCACGCCAATTCTTAAGTTTGATGGAAAAGCCAGACGTCGACCATATTGAAGGCTTAAGCCCAGCGATTTCCATTGAGCAAAAATCAACATCGCACAACCCGCGCTCGACCGTAGGTACCATTACTGAAATCTACGACTATTTGCGTTTGTTATTCGCCCGTGTTGGTGAGCCACGTTGTCCAACACACGGCGCGCCACTAGCAGCGCAAACCGTAAGCCAAATGGTAGATAAAGTATTGGAGCTACCAGAAGGTAGTCGCCAAATGCTGCTAGCACCTGTGGTTAATGACCGTAAAGGTGAGCACGTTAAGCTGCTAGAGAACTTATCAGCACAAGGCTATATCCGCGCCCGAATCGACGGAGAAGTGTGCGACTTAACTGACCCACCAACGCTGGATTTACACGTCAAGCACACCATTGAAGTGGTGGTTGACCGCTTTAAAGTGCGTGACGACTTAAAGCAGCGTTTAGCCGAATCGTTTGAAACTGCATTGGAGCTATCTGGCGGTATTGCCAAGGTTGCCTCGATGGACGGCAGTGATGAAGACGAAGAGCTAGTATTCTCTGCTAACTTTGCCTGCCCAATCTGTGGCTACTCAATGGCAGAGCTTGAGCCACGCATCTTCTCGTTCAACAACCCTGCGGGCGCGTGCCAAACCTGTGATGGTTTAGGCCATCAGCAATTCTTCGACCCAGACCGCGTAGTCACCAACGGTGAGTTATCGCTAGCTGGCGGGGCGATTCGCGGTTGGGATCGCCGCAACTTCTATTACTTCCAAATGCTCACCGCGTTGTCTGAGCATTATGACTTTGACGTTGAAGCACCGTTTGACAGCCTCAGCGACAGAGTGAAAAAAATCGTATTTTATGGCTCAGGCAAAACCAAAATCGCCTTTAAATACGTTAATGACCGCGGCGATGTGGTAGTACGTAACCACCCGTTTGAAGGCATTTTGAATAACATGGACCGCCGCTACCGCGAAACCGAAAGTAACTCGGTGCGCGAGGAACTGTCTAAGTTCATCAATATGCAGCCATGTAATAGCTGTGGCGGCTCACGCCTGCGTGAAGAAGCCCGCAACGTGTTCATTGGCGACATCAATCTGCCTGAATTAACCACTTGGTCGATAGGTGAAGCAAAAGACTACTTCGACGGCCTGCACTTTGAAGGTCAACGGGCGCAAATTGCCGAGAAAGTCCTTAAAGAAATCTGCGATCGCTTAGGCTTTTTGGTCAACGTAGGCCTTAACTATTTAAGCCTATCACGCTCAGCCGACACGCTATCTGGCGGTGAGGCACAGCGTATTCGTCTTGCGAGCCAAATTGGTGCGGGTCTTGTGGGCGTAATGTATGTGTTAGATGAACCCTCTATTGGTTTGCATCAACGTGACAACGAGCGCCTGCTTAACACTCTTGGTCACCTACGCGATCTTGGTAACACCGTGATTGTGGTCGAGCATGACGAAGATGCAATTCGCATGGCAGATCATGTTATTGATATCGGCCCTGGCGCAGGCGTTCACGGCGGTGAAGTGATTGCATCGGGCAGCCTTGAGGACATTATTGCCTGCGAGCAATCAGTAACAGGGCAATATATCTCGGGCAAGAAGCAAATCCACATTAGCGATGAACGTACGCCAATCGACAAGAAAAAACTGATTGAGCTTAAAGGCGCTAAAGGTAACAACCTCAAGAATGTCGATTTATCGATTCCTGTCGGCCTGCTGACCTGTGTCACAGGTGTATCTGGCTCAGGTAAATCAACCCTGATTAACGACACCTTCTACAAAATCGCCCACCGCGAGCTAAATGGCGCAACGGTAGACGAGCCATCGCCATATAAGAGCATTAAGGGCATGGATCACTGCGACAAGGTTGTGGATATTGACCAAAGCCCAATTGGCCGTACTCCGCGCTCCAACCCAGCCACTTACACTGGCATCTTTACTGCCATTCGTGAGCTATTTGCTGGCACCCAAGAAGCCCGAACCCGTGGTTATCAGGTTGGCCGCTTCTCGTTTAACGTGAAAGGTGGCCGCTGTGAGGCCTGTCAGGGTGATGGTTTAATCAAGGTAGAAATGCACTTTTTACCTGATGTGTACGTGCCGTGTGACTCATGTAAAGGTAAACGCTATAACCGCGAAACCTTAGAGGTGAAATACAAAGGCAAGAGTATTCACGAAGTGCTGCAAATGACGGTAGAAGATGCCCGTCAGTTCTTTGATGCCATTCCATCTATCTCGCGCAAGCTACAAACCTTAATGGATGTCGGACTGTCGTACATTCGTCTAGGTCAAAGTGCTACCACGCTATCAGGTGGTGAGGCGCAACGCGTCAAACTGGCAAAAGAGCTGTCAAAGCGTGATACCGGCAAGACCTTGTATATTCTCGATGAGCCAACCACAGGCCTGCACTTTGCCGATATTCAGCTACTGCTAGATGTATTGCATCGCCTAAAATCCCACGGCAACACGATTGTGGTGATTGAGCACAACCTTGATGTAATCCAAACCGCAGACTGGATTGTCGACCTCGGCCCAGAAGGCGGCCAAGGCGGCGGTGAAATCTTAGTAACTGGCACACCAGAGCAGGTTGCCAAGCACAAGACATCACATACTGCCAGATTCTTAAAGCCGATCTTGGAGCTGCATAAGCAAAGAGCTAAGGCTAAAGCTAAAGCTGGTAAGTAGATTTGGTTTAGGTTTTACCTAGATTTGATTTGTATTTAAAGGGAAGTGGCTATTAAGTCACTTCCCTTTTTATTTGTTAAGCATTTATCGCGCTCTATTGCTCAATACCGAGCGCATCAAACACCCATCAAGCAGCCGTTGCTATTTCTAAAACAAACTCAATCCATCTTAAAAACTCAGCTAAGCTATGATTAAACACAAAATCATCAACTTAGGTGGCTCATGTTCGCAAGGCGACATCAATACAATCTTAATCGCTATTTACTCACGCTAGCTATTTGCGTGCTGACTAGCGCGTGTGCCAGTCAGTATCAATGTAAGCAGCCATTGACTCACCATTGGGTTGATTTAGAACAAGTTAAAGCTGACGTAACCAAGCTTAGCCATGATGATATGCAGGGGCGTAAAACCAACACCTCAGGCGCTGAGTTTGCCCGTAGTTACATTGCCAAGCGATTTGCACAAATAGGCTTAACGCCTTGGGCGGCGCTTGAGCGAGATGATTACCAGCAGCCTTTTGAATACCAATATCAGTTTAGTGATAGAACTGGTATTAATATGGTAGCAGTGCACTTAGCAAAGCCGTCATCAGAGCAAGCATCGAAGCAATTATCGAAGCAATCAAGTGATCGTTGGCGCGTGGTAGTGGCTCATTATGATCACCTTGGTAAACGTGGCAGCAAGGTTTATAACGGCGCGGATGATAACGCCTCTGGTGTGAGTGGGTTGTTTGCCATTGCTGAGCATTGGGCGAATCTGCCTATCGCGCAGGACGTTAATCTAATGCTAGTAGCTACCGATGCCGAAGAAATTGGCCTTTACGGCGGCTATGGCATTGTTGAAGAATTAACCAAGCAGCAAGTTAAGCCTGAGCTAATGTTAAACTTGGACATGATAGGTCAGCCGCCAAGGTCGAAAAGTATTTATATTGAGGGCGATAAAAACCTTGAGCAGTTTGCTGCGCTGAAGTGGCAGCTATACCAGCACAATAACTTATGTGTACGTGAGCAGCGCAGTCACAAGCCTGCACTCGGTTTAGGCCGCACTAACTGGCTTAAAGCATCTGATCACTACCCGTTCCACAAAGCCAAAGTTCCCTGGGTATATTTGGGTGTGCCGCCCCATCGCCACTATCATCAGTTAACCGATACTGCCGAAACCATTAATTACGAGTTTTTGGCGGCAACAATAGAAACCGGATTAGAAATTCTGCAAGTCGATCAAAATCAGATATTGCCGATAGATTAGAGCCTGTAGGTCTTTCAAGATTTTTTGCAGCTGTTTGTTGGAAATTTATACAAGGCAACGACTTTGATGTGTGGTTGTTCCACATGAGTAAGTTGTTAATGCAGTAGAAATGACAACAAGCGCTGCCGGTACGGTTCGTTTAAAAACACCTACGCTCTTAGCTAAGAGTTCTGGGTTATGAGCTACTTGTTTGGTCGACTAAACTGCATAGCTTGCGTCTTGATTAAAGTGCTTTTAATTCGAACAAATTCCAATCAGCAAAGCTCCATAGGCTCTCCCCTAAATCAAGGGTAATACTGAATATTTCCAAATATCGTATTTTCGTGATAGGTAGATGCGACTCAGATAAAACAATCAAAAATCGCGCCAATTTGAATAATTTAACGAATACCAATAGTCAAGTAGCTCACACTTTGCTATAATATCGCCCTTTTTGAAACGGGAAATCGACACGGGGTTGATTTTCTGTCTGTGAAACTCAAGCACAAAATCGACTTTTTTGTGCGTATCCACAAGGCTACAACTCAATGTCATCCGATGAAAGAACTTTCCGCGATCTCGGTCTTTCCGAGAATTTGCTTCGTGCCCTTGACGAATTAGGCTACGAAAAACCAACGCCAATTCAGGCTGCGAGTATCGACCCTTTAATGGAAGGTCGCGATATTCTAGGTCAAGCGCAAACGGGTACGGGTAAAACCGGTGCGTTCGCCCTGCCACTGCTTAACAGTGTCGATCAAAAATTAAATGCGCCACAAATTCTTGTGTTAGCACCAACTCGTGAGCTTGCCGTCCAGGTAGCTGAAGCGTTTGGTAGCTATGCGAAACACATGAAAGGCTTCCACGTACTGCCTATTTACGGCGGTCAAAGCATGCACCAGCAATTAAGCGCACTTCGCCGTGGTCCACAAGTTGTTGTGGGTACACCAGGTCGCGTTATGGATCACATGCGCCGTGGCACCCTAAAACTAGATGCACTACAAGCACTAGTATTAGACGAAGCCGACGAAATGCTAAAAATGGGCTTCATTGACGACATCGAGTGGGTACTTGATCACAAGCCAGCTGAAAGCCAATTAGCACTATTCTCAGCAACTATGCCTGAGCAAATTAAGCGTGTTGCCAACAAGCACCTTAATAACCCTGCACAAATCTCTATTGCCGCTAGCCACACTACGGTTGACTCAATCGAACAACGTTTTGTACAGGTTTCACAGCACAACAAACTTGAAGCGTTAGTACGTGTTCTAGAAGTAGAAAACACTGAAGGTATCATCATCTTCGTACGTACTCGTAACAGCTGTGTTGAGCTAGCAGAAAAACTAGAAGCCCGTGGTTATGCATCTTCACCACTACACGGTGACATGAACCAGCAAGCCCGTGAGCGCGCGGTTGAGCAGCTAAAACGCGGCAAGCTAGACATTCTAATTGCAACTGACGTTGCAGCACGTGGTCTTGACGTTGAACGTATTGGCCACGTTGTAAACTACGATATTCCATACGATTCTGAAGCTTACGTTCACCGTATTGGTCGTACAGGTCGTGCTGGCCGTACTGGTATGGCGATTCTGTTCGTTACTCATCGTGAAATGCGCATGCTACGCACTATTGAGCGTGCAACTAACAGCCGCATCTCACCGATGAAGATCCCAAGCCCAGAGACAGTAGCAGAGCGCCGTCTATCTCGTCTTGGTGAGCAAATTCAAGAAACCATCGCCGGTGACTTAGATTTCATGAAGACAGCGGTTGCAGATCTTTGTACTCAGCTTGAGATCGACACTGACCTACTTGCTGCAGCATTACTGCAACAGGTTCAGCAAGAGCGTCCTCTACAGTTACCTCCAATTCAAGAGCGTAACCGTGACAACCGTGATGATCGTAACCGTGACCGTGGTGGTCGTGAGCGCGGCGGTCGTCCAACACCAACTAGCTTTGGTAAAGCAGATGGTCTAAAAGACAGCCCAGACGTGAAGATGAACCGTTACGTGATCGACGTAGGTCGTGATAACGGTGTAGGCGTTGGTAACATTGTTGGCGCAATCGCTAACGAAGCGAACATCGAAAGCCGCTTCATTGGTCAAATCCAGTTATTCGACCAAGTGACTACTGTTGACCTACCAGACGGTATGCCAAAAGACGTATTAGCACACCTTAAGAAGGTTCGCGTATGTGGTCGTCCACTCAACATCCGTGACGCTGAAGGCGAGTCATTCCCAGAGCAACGTCAACGCCGTCACCGTGGTGATCGCAATGACCGTCGTCCACGTGGTGACCGTCAAGACCGTCGTCCACGCGGCGATCGTAATGACCGTGGTGGCGAGCGCAATGATCGCGGCGAGCGTCGTCAACGTCGTCCACGCGACAACGGCAATAGCTAAGCTAGAGTTCTGATTCTAGCCACATAAAAAATGGAGCCAAATGGCTCCATTTTTGTTTTCTGCCTGCAAACCCACAGCTGAAATGACATGAGTGATCTACAGTGTTGTAGAGGTAAACGAACTTTGGTCGTTCAAGATGCCGTAAGTGCTCGCTAGCCTGCTACGTTGCGTTGCTTTCTCTGCAAATATAACGGCCATAACTGCACCACAAATACCGACACCACAATTACTACTATCCCGCTAATCGACAAGGCGTCTAGCTGATCATGGCTAAACATTTGCGGCCATAAACCTAGGCTGACTATCAGTGCATTCATGCTAAAGCTCAAAATAGGCGTCAGCGCTAACATGGCACTTACTTGCGCCGTGTGCCAATACTTCATCGCCTGACCAAAACAGCCATAAGCAATCACAGTGTTTAACGCGCAGAAAACCGTAACCAGCCATTGATTCGCTGTCATCGCACTGAACTGACTAAAATCACTCACAGGAGCCATCACCACAATACCTAGGGCGTAAATACCCATAAGAATGTTGTTAGGCGATAGGCGTTTTAGCAGAGCTTTTTGCAACAAGGCATAGCTCGTCCACGACAGTACCGAAAACTGCACTATGCTGATGCCCATTACTATTTGCGTGGTATTAGACTGCTCAAAATCTAGCGCAGGATGAAAGAACATCAACACCCCAAGTGCGAGCGTGGCAAAACAAGCAAGTTGCACTGCCGTTAGCCGCTCGTTGAAAAACAGCGCACCGCCAAAGGCGAGAAAGAAAGGTGCTGTTTGAAAGTTAAGTTGTGAGGTGCCTGGCGATAAATAATCTAACGACCATACAAAGGTGACATAGTTGGTCATAAGCAACACGCCTGCCAGCGACAATCGAAGCCAGTCTCGTTGCTTTAACCCTATGAACTGCTGCAATAAACGTAAACGCCACTGCAGATAAAAGGTCACCACAAAGGCGACTAGAAAGCGAAACCAGGTTAAGGTAACCGGGTCAATAAAGCCTGTCGTCAACTTAAGGGCAATGGGAAGAATTCCCCAAAACACCACAGCGGTGGCCACAAAGAACAGCCCTAATTGACTTGGGGTCAACGCCCCTAACATACGCGAAATCATTTACCGTAAAATACTCGAAACTATAAAAGTGCTATTTTGCCCTAAAGCGGTCCGACACAAACAGTCTTAACTGTAAATTCCCACTTTCGATTAGTGTAAACCTTGGTTGCACTGCCAATAACTGTGCGCTAGCTCTGCTGATTGTTCGCATTCTGAAAAAGGTAATTTGCAAGGCTTGTTGCCCATGGAAAACAGCGCCATTAAGAGTAAAATACCCGCCATTAAAACTACCCTACACCACCTTCTGAGGAATACTCGTCATGAGTCTTGCTGATTCCGTTTTAGCCGTGAATAACGATTTACCGATCCGTACTGACAAACCTGTGCATAGCGGCAAGGTTCGCAGCGTATATTGGTTAACTGACGCCGACAGCCGTCGCCTAATTCAAGAGAAAGGTTATAACGTACCTGACGATACGCCGCTGGCAATCATGGTGATTAGCGACCGCATTTCTGCGTTTGACTGTATCTTCCACGGCGAAGACAACTTGCAAGGTATTCCGGGTAAAGGCGCTGCGCTTAATGCCATTTCAAACCACTGGTTTAAGCTGTTTGCAGAAAACGGCCTAGCAGATAGCCATATTCTGGATATTCCGCACCCGTTTGTGTGGATTGTGCAAAAAGCTCGCCCAATTAAAGTTGAAGCCATTTGCCGCCAGTACATTACCGGCTCCATGTGGCGCGCATACGCCAAAGGCGAACGTGAATTCTGTGGCATCACCCTGCCAGAAGGGTTAACTAAAGACCAAAAGCTACCTGAGCTGTTAATCACACCTTCTACCAAGGGATTTTAACTGGCATTCCAGGTGTGCCTGAGCAAGATGACGTCAACATCACTCGCAAAAACATTGAAGATAACTACCAAGCTTTCGGTTTTGAAAAGCCAGCTGATATCGACCTTTACGAAAAGCTTCTAAAACAAGGCTTTGGCGTCATTTCTGAAGCGCTTGCCAAGCTTGACCAAGTATTTGTTGATACTAAATTTGAGTTTGGCTATGTGACTGACCGTGATGGTCAGTCTAAGCTGATTTACATGGATGAAGTGGGTACACCTGATTCATCACGTATCTGGGACGGCCCAGCATTTCGTGATGGTAAAGTGATTGAAAACTCAAAAGAAGGTTTCCGTCAGTTCCTACTGAACCACTTTGACGATGCCGATATCCTGCTAAACAAAGACCGCATGGATGAGCGTGAAGCACTTGCCCGAGACAATGCTCTGCCGCTAGAAGCCATGATGAATGTATCTAACACCTACACAGGCGTTGCCGAGAAAGTCACTGGCGAAAAAATTGCTCTGTCAGACAATCCAAAAGCTGACATCATCGCCATCTTAAAACAGCAATACGCTTTGGTTGATTGATATTAGTTGAGCTGGCGCTAATACTAGTTACTCAATAACAAAGGGAGCTGATGCTCCCTTTGTTATTGAGTAACTTCGTTATTGAATTAAACACGGCTTAGCTACGAACTTTCGCCGCCATCTTTCAAGTAACCCTAGTATTTCGCTGCAGTTTTAGCATCCGGCATAGTCGATAGCATAAACTCGCGTAAGTCTTGATTTGACTGGCGTAAATCTTCAGCACGAAGATACATCATGTGCCCTGAGCGGTAGCCTTTAAAGCTTAATCTGCTTTGCATTTTACTGCTCGGGTCAAGTTGCCACATGGTGTATTTGGCGTCGAAATAGTTAGTCGCACCATCATAATAACCCGCTTGGATCATCACGTTTAAGTATGGGTTTTGTGCCATAGCCTGACGTAAGTTTTCACCGGTTTTATTGTTAGTGCGATCCCAAGGACGAACAGGGCCAAACATGTTGTACTTAACATCAGTTTTGTAGTTCAGCTCAGTGCGCATGTAATCATTAATCGCAGGCGTAAATGAGTGTAACCAAGAGGTAAGCTCTGCATTGTAGTCAGGGCGCTCGCCGATAACTTGCTTATCAATGCCTAAGTAACGAGAGTCTAAACGACCAACGGTTTGACCTTGCTCTCGCAGTAACTCTTTCCAAAAATAACTCGTTGGAATATCAAGGTTTGCATCCAACACAGTTTTTACGCTTAAACCTGAGTAGTGAGCCACTTTTTCAGCGATATATTGCTTTTTATCCGCATCAATAAAACCACCCATCGCAAGCGCTGGTAGATATTCATTGATAGTAAATGCCTCTACCTCAGGTAACACTTGATATAGGTCTTTGCTTTGCAGGTCGCTCGCTAGCACTTTGTGATGCCATGCAGTCGCTGCGAAATAAGGTAAACGATTAGCAGATTTAACTGGGCCTTTACGCTCGATGCCGATATCGGTGGGTGATACTAAGACCACGCCATTTAAGTACATCCATTGTCTGTTTTGCAGCTCGAGTGCAAGACCAGATACCCGCGTTGTACCATAGCTTTCACCAATCAGGTACTTAGGTGAACGCCAGCGCTCGTTACGGCTGACAAAGGTATTTAGCCACTCAGCCAGGTACTTTACGTCGGCATTAACGCCAAAGAACTGCTCTTTTTGCCACTCTTTACTCGGCATTTCACCGCTTTTGTTCGGTAGTACACGTGAGTAACCGGTATTCACAGGGTTAACGTAAACAATATCAGCTACATCCAATACCGAATGTGGGTTAGTTTTCACGCCATAAGGCTGCAGGGGATAACCTTCATCATCCACATTCAGTACTTTAGGGCCGGTATATGCCACATGCATCCAAACAGAAGCAGAGCCAGGCCCACCATTAAACGACATCAATAGCGGTCGATTTTCATTACTCTTCACGTCAGTACGTTGGTAATAGGTGTAATGCAGAGTCGCGATTGGCTCGCCGTCATCATTCCACACAGGTTGCGTGCCAGCGGTGGCCGAGTAACTAATACGTTCATCACCAATTTTAGTCTTGTGCTTCGTCACGACTTTATGATCGATTGGAATTTGGCGCTGATACTGGTTTGCAGCAGCCTTATCTTCTTGCGCCAATGCTTGCTGTGGTAAATAGCTACAGGCTGTCACGCATAGCAATGAAACAAAGGTGAATACTCTCATGATGACCTCATTTAAAATGGGATTTTATTATTTTAAAACTGCTTTGAAATTGTGTTGAATTAGAACGCCTCACACTCAAGTAGGCGATTTATGATAATAAATACCGCTGGTTAATTAGACTACCGATAACTGCCGACTTAACTGTTAAAAATTGTAAGTAAACCTATATTCACATAATACAAGGCTTACTCGTCCACCATTCGGTTATGCAAGAAAGTCGCTTTCCCCTTGTGAGATCATTTCTACCTACGCGATCTAGATCACAAAACAAACATTTTGTGTAAATGATTGTAATTCTCATTTCGGTTATCGTTATCGATATGTAAAAATATGCAGCACATTCGCAGCGAATGTTACCAATACATAACTAACTAGATGATGAAGAATATGAAACTCTGCCCACTTGCTGTTGCGATCACTATGTCGTTAAGCCCGTTAGCGTACGCTAATGAAACCGAAACCAAAGACGCTGATATTGAGAAAATCACCGTTGTTGGTAGTTATATTGAAGGTTATAACGCTCACCAGGCTAGCGGTGCATCGCGTTTAGATCTTGATATTGTTGACATTCCGCAGTCGGTATCTGTCATTACCAGCGCTCAGCTAGATGACTTCCAACTGCATGATATTAACTCTGCGCTCGATACCGCTACCGGCATAAATGTAGAACGAATTGAGACAGACCGCACCTACTACACGGCACGCGGTTTTGATGTGACTAACTTCCAAATCGACGGTGTTGGCTTGCCGCTGACTAACGGTAACAACCACGCCGACGAAGACACAGCCATTTACGAGCGTATTGAGGTTATTCGCGGTGCCAACGGCCTAATGACAGGTGTAGGTAACCCATCTGCAACGGTTAACTTCATCCGTAAACGACCAACAGCATTTAACGCATTCAATGTGAACGCGAGTTACGGTAGCTGGAACAACAAGCGCCTAGAAGCTGATGCTAACCTTGTTATCAACGACACTTTCTCTGCCCGCGTAGTGTTACTGAATCAAAAGAAAGAATCGTACCTAGACCGCTATGAAACAGACAAGAATGTCGCTTACGCATTCCTTGAAGCCAACCTGTCAGACAATACTTCACTGTCGCTAAGTCACAGCTTTATTAGCAGCGATGCCAAAGGTAATAACTGGGGCGCGCTGCCGTTGTTTTACACAGACGGCACACCAACCAATTACGATGTATCAACCAATACATCTGCTGATTGGTCAAACTGGAAAGTAGTTAAGAACAACACGGTACTTGAGCTAAGCCATTACTTCACCGACAACTGGCGCTTACGTGCGACCTACTCTTACAAAACCACCGACGAAGACACCGAACTATTCTACGTCTACGGCACACCAGACAAAGCCACCGAGCTTGGGCTATTTGGCTACGCTAGTGAATATGATCTAGACGACAATCATCACATGGCTGATGTGTATGTTGACGGCGACTTTGAGCTTTTTGGTAACACACATCAACTGGTATTCGGTGTTAACTACGCCAAAATGAGTTATGAAGACACCTCTCTGTACGACTATCAAACTGGCAATGGTTTCCCAGTTATGCCACCGCTACCAGAGTGGGATGGCAATACGCCAAAGCCAACCTTTACTGATGGCTTAACAGGCAGTGATGTTACCCAAACACAAAAGTCAGCTTACTTTACTGGCCGCTTTAACCTATTCGAAGGTTTCCATTTAATTGCGGGTGGCCGCTTTAACAGCTGGGATGTTGAAGGCGAGTCTTATGGCGTAAACGAAACCGCTGATGACGCTAAATTCATTCCTTATATTGGTGGTGTCTACGAGATCACTGAGCAATTCTCAGCTTACGCTAGCTACACAGAGACCTTTACTTCTCAAACAGAGAAAGACATCAACGACAAGACATTAGAGCCTGTCACAGGTGAAAGTGCCGAGGTCGGTATCAAAGGCTCACTATTTAACGATCGCCTTATCGCAACGCTTGCGTACTTTGACGTTAAGCAAACTAACCTAGCGACACTTGACCCATCAACTGCGCCGCTACCACCAGAAGAGCAACGCTATTACGGCAGTGACGGCGTAAAAAGCAAGGGCTTTGAAGTCGATGTCGCAGGTGAAATCTACCATGGTTGGAATGTTAGCCTCGGTTACACCGACTTTGACATTACCACCAATGATCTTACCAATCAGGTTGCTAACTACACCCCAAGCAAACTGTTTAAGTTTGGTACAACTTATGAGTTGCCGTTCCTCGAGCAGCTGACCATTGGTGCTAACATGCGCTGGCAGGACGATATTTTCCGCTATCAAACACCTGACTTAGCGGTTGTCACCACACAAGATGCATACGCCATTGTCGATCTAATGGCGCGTTATGAGTTTACTGACAATATTCAGCTAACCGTTAACGCCAATAATGTCACCGACGAGAAATACCTAACCAGCTTGTACTGGGCACAAGGCTTCTACGGTGCACCAGCTAACTACAACGCAACACTAAGTTGGAAAATGTAAGTTAAACCACAGTCGTTATCGTGAGACTCGCTAGAGTCTCACTCGGGTTTAACCCAAAAGTCGGTGCAGATAACTGCACTGACTTTGCTGTTTATTGAGGGCGATATGAGAAAAACACTATTCAAATGGCACTCGTATGCTGCACTTGTTGCCATGCTGCCAATATTTATCATTTCGATCACCGGCAGTATTCTGGTATTCAAAGTCGAAATCGACAGCCTACTGCGCCCTGAACACATGCGAGTTGATCATGTTGGCGCGCAGCCAAGAGTCAGTTTAGACACACTGATGACAAACGTACTTGATACTCACACTGGCTATGAGCTTGGTGGCTGGGAGTTATTCCACGATAACTACCGCTCAGACGCTGGCTATTTGATAAAACACGGCACCGAAGAGTGGTCAAAAATATATGTAAATCAATATACTGGCGAGCTGTTGTCACAGCCTCAGACTATGGAGCATTATATTACCGACTGGCTGCTAGAGCTGCACTACACCTTTTTGTTGCACAACCAAGGCATAGTGGTTGGCTTTATCGTCGCGTTAGTGATGTTATTTCTAGGTGTCAGCGGCATCATTATCTACCGCAGGTTTTGGGCTAAATTCTTCACCCTACGCTACAAAGCAGTTAGGCGCATTCTGTTCAGCGACATTCATAAAATGATTGGTATTGTCAGCTCTCCGGTGCTGATTATCCTTGCCATAACTGGTGGTTATTGGAACATTAGCCTGTTGCTACATGAATATGTCGAGCACGCAGGCAAAGAGCACTTTTTAATTACTGAGCCACTACATAGCGAAACCATTTCATTCGAAACACTGCGCCTACAAGCAAGACAAGAAATTGATGGATTCAGCGCAGGATATTTATCTATGCCTCACGAGCCTGACTCTTACATTACCTATTGGGGCGATGTACCCAATAAAAATCCTTTCAGCAGCGAGTACTCAAGTACGGTGACCTTCGACAAAGATGAAGGCAAACTAGTGAGTAAAATTGACGTACGCGAGTCTGGCTTTAGCCACGTATTTGTTGATAGCTTTCGCAAGCTACACTTTGGCTACTTTGGCGGCTTAGTCACTCGCATCATTTGGTGTGTATTGGGGCTAATGCCCGTTGTCCTCGCCTTCACTGGCTTCTACCTATACTGGCAACGTACAAGACAGCGCAAGCGCGCCAAAGTCTCAAGGCAAGAGTTACAGGTTTCTTGATATTTATACACATGAACTTCAATCGATTTCTCAAATAACTAGAACGGAATGAGAAAACACCGTGAGTTCGGCCATGGTCACTCTTTGGCATCCATGCCATCGTGACATCAGTAAATCCTATTACAAGAGATGGCCGACTAGCTTTCGAGGGGAAGGGACGCCCCATTGAAAGCGTTAGTGGTTTTTGAAATGGAGTGAAGCAGCCTACAAATGAAAATTAAATCTAAGACACGCTCTTACTCCGTTGGAAATTTTCGCTTTTCAAAAATTTCGCCGGAGCGTTGCGGCTTAGCATTTATAGAAAGGAAAGGGGAACAAACGCTTTTCCCCTTTGGTCGGGTGTGGGATGAAATCCCACGACTTCAATCAACCGGAGGTTGCATTATTCAACTAATTGCCTGCAATCTGCATTTCACCTAGCAAAATCCCTCCAGTGCGAATAGATGAGCGCATATCGCGATCGCTCGCCACCGCTTGCACATCCATAAACATGTCTTTTAAGTTACCAGCAATGGTGATCTCTTCAACTGGGTATTGAATCTCACCGTTCTCAACATAAAAGCCAGCTGCGCCACGAGAATAATCACCCGTCACGCCGTTAACGCCTTGCCCCATCACTTCGGTAACAATAAGACCTGTGCCCATTGCTTTGATTAACTCAGCAAAGGTTTGGCCGCTGTGTGCTAACGTCCAGTTATAAATACCGCCAGCATGACCTGTGTTAGTCATCCCTAGCTTACGTGCTGAATAGCTAGTTAACAAATACGTGGCGAGCTCACCATCTTTAATAATGTCGCGCTCTATTGTGGCAACACCCTCGCTGTCGTAATTGGCACTAGCTAGCCCACCTAAAAGGTGTGGCTGCTCTTGAATATTGAACCACTTAGGGAAAATTTGCTTACCCAATGAATCAAGCAAGAAGCTTGATTTACGATACAAGCTGCTACCGCTAATTGCGCCAACAAAGTGACCAATTAAGCCGGTGGCGATTTCAGGTGCGAACAATACTGGCATCTTGCCGGTAGCAATTTTGCGAGCATCTAAACGATTAAACGTCTTCTCAGCCGCTTTGATACCCACGGTTTCAGGGCTTAACAGCTTGCTAAATTCACGGGCCACAGTGTAGTCATAATCGCGCTGCATATTGCCATCAGACTCTTCACCAATCATCACGCAGCTCAAGCTATAACGCGAGCTGCAGTAACCGTTCAAAAAGCCATGGCTATTACCATAAACTTTGGCAGCGGTATGAGCATTAGCACTCGCGCCGTCAGAGGCTTTAATGCGGTCACTAAAATCAAGCGCCGCAGTTTCACTATCAATCGCTAGCTTTGCCAGCCCTTGCGCATCAATTTCATGTGGATGGTACAGGTCTAAATCGCGAATATCCTGCGCCATTAACTCAGCATCAGCCAAACCATTAAATGAATCTTTCGAGGTGTATTTCGCAATATCATCAGCGGCTTTTACCGCTTGCTTAATCGCCTCAGGTGATAAGTCAGAGGTAGAAGAATTACCTTTAGCGCCGTCGCGAAATACTGTAATCCCTAAGGCACCATCTTTAGTAAATTCAACCGTTTCCACTTCTTTATCGCGAGTAGAAACCGACAAGCCTTGCTGCTTACTAATCGCCACTTCAGCAGCTGACGTACCTAGCGCATTGGCATAGTCCAACGCCACGGCTACCGCTTGCTTTAAGGCTGGTAATTGGCTGTCAATTTGATGAGATGCACCAGCTTGATCGCCGGTTGAAGATTGATGAGTTGCCACGAGAATACTCTTTGAAAATACAGATGGTCGTTAGCATAGCAAATTCGATCACTTTTTGATAACCATCGGTAAATTCGAGGTTTGTGCGGTATATTTTCCTCTAAAGGCCCCTAATTAAGTGCTATCATTAGCGGGTTATAGATAGAGGTTATTATTATGAAAATCGTAGGCGATTCAGAGCACTTCCAACAACCGTTTGACCATGACGAGAACTACGTCAGTCGCACTGAATTCAAAAAAGAAAGCGAACTTGCCCAATCGCTAGGCATCAAACTAGCATTACTTAGTAAGTCGCAACTCGACAAAATGGGCCTAGACGAGTTTCTTTACGATGCGCTAATCAAGCTAAAAACCATTAAGCCTAAAACTGAGGCTTATCGCCGTCATCAGCAATATATTGGTAAGTTAATGCGTGGTTACGATCACGAACCAATTGAGGCGGCACTAGCTAATGTGTTGAATAAGAATAATAATGAAGCTGCACGCGTACATGTTTTTGAAAAAATGCGTGACCGTTTATTGGCCGAAGGCGACAGCGCAATTCAAGCCTTGCTTGATGATCATCCAACCTTTGAGCGCCAAAAACTGCGTCAGCTAGTACGCCAGGCAAACAAAGAATTACAAAAAGCGCCGGACAAAGAATCAAAAGCCAATAAAGAGCTATTTAAGTACCTGCGTGAACATATAGACGAGTAACCAAACATTTTTGCATAAGGACGTTGCCAATGCGGCTAAAAACAATCTTTAGAACTTTACCGTTTTCGATTGCATCACTTCTTTTAGTCGCAGGCTGTAACGGCCCGTCTGATGGCTCGACACCAGACCCAGAAGATATTACCTACAGCTTGTCACTCAGCTACTACACCGTAGTTGATGGTCAGTGTGACACCACTACAACTGAGCAGCGCTTTGCCGCTACCGAAAGCTTCTGCGCAGTAGCAAATGTAAAAGCCAACAATGCTAACCTTGCCAATGTGCTGGTCGACTTTTCGTCTGACAATGCATCAATTGCGCCTGCCACTACGCTGACAGACAGCAGCGGTATGGCAAAAGCCATCGTGTCATCGGCTGACCAAACAGCCATTGCTGGTACACTCACCGCGATTTATGCGCCTGCTAATGTAGACTCGGTAAGCGATGAGCGCACCTATGAGTTCACCGCAACTGAGCCGCTACCACCAGTTGAAAGCTACACCCTGACCACCTCAATTAGCGATGCCTCTGGTACCATCAACCACTTTAAAGTGGGCGAAACCGTGCAGCTTAACGCTTACTTTGTTGACGGCAGCAATGAGCCTGTGACCAATCAGCTTGTTACTTTCACTGCCGGTAGCGCTAGCTTGAATCCAGCCACTGCGCTCACCCAAGCAGATGGTAAAGCCTCGGTGAGTTACACACCAAGTAATGATGAGCTTGGCGCCGCTGCACTGAGTGCAACCATTGAGTACCAAGGCGACACCTTCTCAAATACTAGCTTTTATGAAGTACGCAGCGCCGATGACGTAGTGCCAGAAGGCACCATTAAAATTGGTCACTTCGATGCTAACAACAACTTTGTTGAAGGAGTGCTAGGCACTAGCCTAACGGCTGATGCCAATGACGATTACATCATTAGCGCAGGCGGTTCATTTGGCGTTACCGCGACTATCGTCACTGACGATAACGCCGGTAACATCACCCGCTTACAAACGCCAACTAGCGTGAATTTTGTATCTGATTGCTCAGCCAACAATAATGCATCGCTCGACTCACCAGTCACCACTTTATCTGGTAGTGCAAGCTCAACCTTCTCTGACACCAGCTGTAGCGGCAACAGTGAGCGTAACGATCAAATCGTCGCCACCGCAACAGTCGGCACTACGAGCCTAAGCGCTAACTTCGACTTCACTTTGTCACGCCAAACCTTAGCTAGCCTGAGCTTTGTATCAGCGGACCCAACGCAAATTCGCGTTAAAGGCGCTGGCGGGACAGGCTCAAGTGAGAGCTCGCTAGTGACCTTCTTAGTCACTAGCGCTAACGGTCAACCTGCTGCGCAGCAAACTGTCGATTTTAGCCTAGATACTGTTGTTGGCGGTCTAAGCTTTGCTAATGGGCAGGCGACAGACCAAAGCATTACCAACGCCCAAGGTATTGCCAGTGTACGTGTGCAGTCAGGCACAGTGCCAACACCTGTACGTGTTGTTGCAAGCGCAACTGACATTGATACCGGCGATGTGGTTACCAGCCAATCAGAGCAGCTAACGGTTAATACCGGTCTGCCGCAGCAACTTGGCTTCTCTATTTCACCAAGCGTGTTCAACCCAGAAGCGGGTGACCACAATGGTGAAGAGGTCACTATTAGCGTATTTGCATCAGACAGCTTTGGTAACCCAGCGCCAGATGACACCACGATTAACTTCACCGCAGAAGGCGGTCAAATCCAGCCATCTTGTGCAACTAGCGGCGGCAGCTGCTCAGTCACCTGGACATCAGCCAACCCACGAGTGACCGACCACAGGGTGACCATTTTGGCCTACGCCCTAGGTCATGAAACCTTCTTCGACACCAACGGCAATAACATCTTTGATGATGCCGACGGCGGCGCAATCGCTCAGGCTTGTTTAGATAGCAACGGCGCAGCAGTGGCATGTACTGGCAATGGTATGGACATTGAAACCTACCATGCAGGCGGCTTTAGCGACCTAGGTGATGCTTTCCGTGATGACAGCGAATCAGGTAGCTACAGCTCAGGCGAGCCGTTCTTCAACGCCGAAGGCAAAAACAGCTACTCGCCAGCAGATGGGCTATTTAACGGCCCGCAATGTGAGGGCCGCTTATGCGGTCAAGGTCAGGCGAATAAAACCTATATTCGTAAAGCCTTTGTGCTAACTATGTCAGGCTCAAATGCAGTATTTGCCCTTGAGCAAGACGGTAACCCAATTGCGGATACCAGCACTGACATAACGCCAATCGCCCCAGGTAGCACTTCACTGTTCTCAGTGCAGCTTACCGACAGCGCTAACCAAATGCTGCCATACAACAGCACAGTGAATGTTACCGCTTCAGAGGGTGAACTAACCTTTACCAGCTTTAACATCCACAACGCCACCCGCGCTGGCGGTTCAACTGCAAACTTTGCGTTATCCCATGCTGGTGAAGCAGGTACAGCATTAGTTACTGTTGAAGTGGTGACACCTAAAGGCATTAAGTCGACTTACCTGTTTGCAGTTGATTTGCTGTAGGCAAGTGGCTTGATTTACTTTGGGTTAGCGGCTGAATTGCGGCTGAGATAGCCTAACCTTGAATAGCAAAAATCCACCTCATATGAGGTGGATTTTTTGTTGAAAACTATCTGGCGCTTTACTGCAGTATCAAGCTTACTTTTGATCAATATAGGGAGCTGAATATTACCTCATGTTGTTAAGTATTTGGGAGCTCGATAATTTCCGGTTCTCGAACAGAAAGGATATCTATACAGTAATCTTCAGTATAGATAGCATAATGAATACTGGATTCCTCACTTACAATGCCACAGCTGTCTTTAACTTGTTGCTCTTTAAATTCAGAAGAATCGACAATATAGAAACAATTCGGAGGAGTGAAACTTCCTTCGTAGCTTAAGCCAACCAAGCTCACCTCGTCGTAAACGCGATAAGCTTTCAAGCTTCCTTTACTAACAGTCAACCTAAATGCTGGTAAATCCTTTCCGGACAAAAGAACTCGAAACCCTTCTAAATCATCATGAATCGCAATAACGTAAACAGCACTATTTTCCGTTAGTCGAGAATCCACTTCCCACTTCTCAATCTTATTCATAACGTGTATTAAATGTCCTTATTTAACTGCGTAAAACCTATTCATTGTGGTGAAAAGCTTGAATCGCAATACACCTAAATAACGCCAAAGCCACTATACACAGATATGCGACTTTCTTTTAATTTTATATATTCAAATCCACATAAACTCATGATTCGATTTAGGAAGAATGAGTCAAATACCAAATTTAGTGATTTTTGATGGTGATATTCCTATATATGCCTAACGCCCACACTAAGGGACTTTTTGCAGCTTGCTAAAATTTGAGCATAAGCGAAACAGCAAACTGTAAAAAGTCCCGCTTTAGTTGCTTGTTATGCAGATTTTTGCCAAACGACCTCAAATTCTTCTTTTGTGATTTCTCTCGATTCAGACAAACCTAGATCTTTGATATTACCATCGTAAAGCCAACCTTCTTCATCAGAATCATCTCTGGAAGAATACCATTTCCCATTATATTCCTCGACTTGCCTAAGGGCATGCCCTTCATCAGCAAATTCAGTCCAAATTGTCCCTTCACCGAGGTGGGACTCTGATGGGCCTATCCAATATTGCACTGCAACTCCTTATCTGCATAACGCCGCATTAAGCGGACTAAAATTGTGGGTTATACCGCGGAGCGAAGAGGAACATAACCCACTGTTTTAGTTCTGTTTAAACGCCTTGTTAGCCATGCACAACCATTCCAACCTGTGGCGGATGTCGAAATGGCTTGTCATTTTGAAATAACTCAGTACTTATCGTTTCAATAATCACACAAGCTTTATAAAACAAAGCCTTAGAGTTTTCTAAAGAACATTGCTCTTGCCAAGCAGCTTTTGTATTAGGTATATCTTTAAAACTCGGTAAATCTATATCAACACTATCGCTTTTAACTCTCACTTTTGTACGGCTAAATTCTGAGGTTCCGTGTGCTAGCATATTCCTAATATCGAATAGTTCTGCAATACAAGAAATTGCATTTATTTTCGCATCTTCATTTTTAAATACCATTTCAGATAACAAGTTAAATTTTAATTTAGGAGAAAATCTTAGCTCACTATCAATTGCATAAAATGAAGAGTTACCGAGTAATTTCCTATATTTATTAATCCGTTTTCCAGTGAGGTTAGATTCAAATAATGAACTTAATTCCTCAAACATTGGGAAGTACCCAAACGCCAATGCTACTCGTTTATTAAAATCAGCTTCAGCTTTAAATTTATCAACTTTTTTAAATAAATCGTCATCATGACGATCGAACTTTTTACTCGCTCTCGTTTGCCAGTCAAATACAGTTTTGCAAGCGTAATTTAAGTACGCTTCAACCATAAAAGCAGTTTGGGTTAAAACTATAATTCCACCGCAAGTATCACCAAATCCATCATAAGAAATGGCTTTACATACTGACTCGTGAAACCAACAATGCGAATTAATATCGCCTTCCATAAAACCTTGAAATGACACAACAGCACCTCGGTCTAGCTAACGCCCACATTAAGGGGCTTTTTAATAGTTTGCTAAAATGTGTAGCGCAGCGAAACCGAGCAAACTGTAAAAAGTCCCGCTTTAATTGCTTGTTAGGTATACGGTGCCACTTTATAATCAATTTTATTAGCTTTATGAAATTCGTTAATTTCACTCACCGCTTTTTCTACAGCTCCAATTGATGCTTTTTCTGCAAAATACAAAACGTAGTCGCCAGTTACATCTTCATTGGAACAAAAAGCATAATCTAAATCGAAATGCTCGCATAATACGTCTTCAATGTAATCTCTATGTTCATAATCAATGAGTTCAATATAAGCTCCCCATTCGGGATGACTTTTGACACTTATTGGTGACAAGATGTATCGAAACTCTTCGAGCATGATTGTATACCTAACATTTGCATAGTGCGCATGCACACATATTGGGATTAACGCGCATGCGCGTTTTACCAATATCCGGTTCAACGCATACTGAATTAACTAATTGTATCTATTGAAGTTAACAGATAACAGAACGTCATACCATGACGAAAAAAGTGCACATGCGCACACATTGGGTTTAATACACAAACAAGACTAAAAACTAAACCTATGACAGCCGCTGCTTTACGCCCACATAAGCAAGCGCGCTAAACAGTAGGAATAAGCCCCAGAGTTGCAGCCAGAGATTGAACACCATGCTCCAGTCTGCTGACATTTGATTAACCTGCGCCATTGCCATCATAGCTGGGATTGCAGGGATTAATTGACTGAGCCACACAATCGGCTCGGGGATCAACATGGTCGGCCAAATGAGGCCTGAAGCAAATAGAATTGGCATTGAGATAAGCAATACAATTTGGGTTGGCATGTCGGTGCGACTAAAGCAGCTACTTAACGCCACACCTGCAGCGCTACTAGCCAGTACAAATGCCACCAGCAACATAACGACATTAATCAGCTCGCCTGTTACCGGCAGCTGATAATAGTAATGACACCAACCAAAATAGAAGCTGGCAAATAGCAGGTATAACACAGCAAAGGTGATGATACGTGCAGTGACTAACTTAACGACTGACACTTGATTCCAATAGCCTGAACTACGCCACTGACTTGCCCCAAGAATGCCGCTACCAATAAGCAGAGTTTGTTGGAGTACCAGCAGTAATACCGCGGGCACCACGTACGACATATAGCCTAGGCTCGGGTTAAACGCTGGCACACTGTTTAGCTTTATCGCATTAAGGCTTAACTCAGCGCTGCCTGGGTCCTGCCCTTTTGCCAGTAGCGCCTTAAACTGCATTTGTTTTGCGGTATCTAGCCCAACACTCACCATGCCCTGCGCAATAGCGGAATAGACTAGAAAGTAATTAGCATCACCTAGCGTTGCCAGCGTGACATCTTTGCCCAACATTAAGTCGCGGCGAAAACCCTGTGGTATCACCACTAAACCAAGCGCTTGACCGCGCGTTAAGTATTCCTGACCATCATTGATTGACGCTAACTGCGCGACAACTTCAATTTGCGGCGAGGCATTGGCATGGCGAATAACCTGACGGCTCAAGCTTGAGTTATCTCTATCAATCACCACGATTTGCTGCTCAGTGGCGACATTATTGAGATACGGCAGCGGATATAAAATGGCGTAGAAAAACACGCCGCCGAATACGGTGATTGCAATAGCTTTATTGGCCCATATCGCTTTGAGCTCAGCACAAATTAATGCCCACCAACTCATATTGGCTCCTTAGCATTAGTTTGCGCTAGCTTGGTCACCCCAAGAGCAATCACAATTAGCAAAGTCAAAAACGGCAGGTAGCCACTGAGCATAGTCAGCAATTGTCCAAGGTTAATATGGCTACTCACAATCGCTAAGTGTTGCTCTATGTAGTAGCTTGACGGCATCACCAAGCGCCAAATTTGTGCGACAAACGGCATATCATGGGTGGGGAATGTTACCCCCATAAACGGAAAAGCTGGCGCGTACATAGCGGCGCAAAAACTCACCGCGCGGGCACTGTCTTTTAGCAACATGAATACCGCAGTCACCACTAACCAAATCGCTATCGCCATAAATAGTTGTGCCAGCAATAACAAGGGCAATTGAGCACTAATATCGACACCTAAATACAGGTATAAAGCCCAATTTAGCGCCGCCAGTTGCAATACCGATAACGGAATATAAACCAGCGCTTTAACCCATAAGCCATAAAATGCGCCTTGAGCTAGCCACTGTGAAACCGCATTGTGGCGTAACTCGCGAGCAAAGCTGTTGAGGCAATTTAGCATCACCACAATTTGCCCCAGCGCCACTAAAATAGCCGGCATAAGGAACACCTGATAATGGCTATTAAAATTATGCAGTGGAGTAATTTGTTGCTTAATAGGGCTAACATTAATCTCGGCCTGCGCTTTAGGCACGCCGCGACTGAGTTGTGAACTAAGCGATACCTGTTTTAATCCGGCAGCTAACGCCTGTTGAATTTGGCTTGAAAGCAACTTACCCACTAATAAAAACTGACTGTTGTAGCGCACATCAATAATCGGGCTATGGCCAGTAAGTAAGTCCTTGCGCATACCCTGCGGGATCACCACCATGGCATACATATCAACTTGTTGCATGGCGTGTTTAGCTGCGGCGAGATCTGAGTAGGTTTGTAAATTAATTGTCGGGCTTGCCTGCAGTTCAAACGCCAGCTGACGGCTTAATTGTGACTGGTCGAGATCGACTATCGCAACAGGCAACTCGCGGGGCATGGCGCTAGTGAATATCCAACCTAAAAGCACTAATGCGACAATTGGCAAATACGTCAGCAAAGCAAGCTGCCATGGATCATTCCATAGCGCTTTTAGCTCTCGTTTAAACAAGCAGGGCTTCATTAGGCAAACTCTCTAACAGGCGAGCATTTCAGATAGGTTCATTAGAAGTAGCCCTATCACAAATAGATCACTGCAGACATGCCTACACGTAAGTCATCGACCTGGGTTAGCGGCGTTAACTCCACTTCGAAGGTGCGTAGATCAAAGTCATGGCCTGACTCAGTTGCTCGCCAGGTTGCAAAGTCGCCCATTACGCTAATAAAGCTCACCTCACAGCTCACGTTCATGTCTAGCGCAGGCAGATAAACTTCTAGCTTATCTCCCTGTTTAAACTGGCTAAGTTGATCCTCACGTACTTGAAAGCTTGCCCAAGCATCTGTCATATCAATTAAGCTCACCACAGGAAAGCCACTTGGCACTAGCTCACCCGCTTGTAATAGCACCTCGCTTACCTCAGCAGCTTTAGGCGCGCGCATTTGGCTATCTTCCAATACAGCATTGACCTCTTTAACTGCACCCTCGGCCATACGTGCATTACCGGCAGCTGCGGCTTTTTGCTCGGTTCGCGCACCTTCTTGCGCCATTTCATACATGGCATTGGCGGCTTGCTCTGTGTATTTTGCCGCTTGCCACTGGGTAAAGGCTTCATCGCGCTTTTGCCTTGCCACTACGCCCTGTTCAAATAGGTTCTCGACTCTTTGGTATGTTGTATGGTGCAACTCGGTGGCGGCTTTAGCTTTTAGCCACTGATCTTTAGCCGCCATCACTTCTTGGCTACGAGCACCATTATCGGCTTGCTGCAACATAGCATTGGCAGCATCTAAACCGCCTTGCGCTTGAATTAACTTGGCATTCAGTTCAGGGCTGTTGATGGCAAATAAAATGTCATCCACTTGCACCAGGTCGCCCTTACGTACAAACACTTGCTCAACGCGCCCCGGCACCTTAGACGACACATTGTATTCACGCGCCTCAATTTGCCCCTGTAAAATAGCTGGCTTAGGTTCAAATGCCTGTTTAACACCATAACCCAACACACCAAGCAGCAATACTAAGCTGATAACGGCGACGATTTTATTTGCTTGCATTGTGGGTTCCTTGTTTTACAGATTGGTTTTGGTATTCAACTCGGGCGATGAACTCATCAAGTTGCCCACTAAGTACCATTAACTTGGCATAAGCCTGAATGTAGCGATATTGCGCGGCTAACTGCTGGGTTTGTACACCATGAAGTTTGCTCTCAGCATCCACTCGCTCAACCGAGGTCGATAAGCCTTGATTGAACGCTAGCTCTCGCAGGCGCAGATTTTCTTTCGCCAGCGCTTTAGTGGTATTTAGCGCGTTAATCTCTTCATCAGCTTGCAGTAGTTGACGGTAGGTTTGATCCACCAGCAAACTTAAATCCTGCTGGGTTTGCGCTTTCATATGCCTTGCTTGTAGCTGGGCGCTTTTTGCGGCTTGCACCTTGCCACTGTGACCGTCACGACTTAATAGTGGTACTTTGACACCTACACCCACTAGCCAGTCTGGCTCGACCTTTGAAAACAAGCTGTCGTCTTCATACAAGGTGTAATTGCCGTAAAGGAACACAGTTGGATGGTATGAACCTTTCTCTAAATCGACTAATTGATTGGCTTGCTGCTCTTTAGCTTGCAACAACTTGAGCGCTGGGTGACTTGCCTGAGTTAGGCTACTGACCTGTGACAGTGACGGCTGGTTTGGCAACATAAATAACTGTGATGATGGCGCTACGCTAGATAGCTGCAACATGCGCGATAAAGCAATATTGGCCATTTCATTCTGCCGCTGAGCATGACGCATTTTCACTCGCGCATCATCTAACGCGACCTGAGCATTGAGTAGCTCAACACGGGCAATTTGCCCTTGCAGCTCTAATTGTTTGGCATGCTCGGCGTGTTCTTCTAATGAAGTGACAAATTCACTTTGGGTTTGCAGTGCTGCTTGGGTTACTGCCACGGCAAAGTAACGTTCTACCAATTGCATAAATAGGTCGCGCTGGGTTAACACAAACTGCTGCTGTTGCTCTGACACCTGCGCCGCTTTAATGCCTTGGGCTGCGGTTATCTTGCCGCCAGTGTATATCGGCCACATGGCTTGCAGGCTAGCTCGAAAAATATCTTGCTCAGTAAATGGCGTAACAAACAATGAGCCAGGAATTGCGCCGATGATGTTGCCTATCGCAGGTGGCAAAGCACCTGGGTCAAGTGAAGCGATGGGATTAAGATCCCGCAAATCTAACTCAATTGGCTTTTCAAGATGAGTGTAACTACCACTGATATCTAGCGATGGATAACTTAAGGATTTACTGGCCTCAGCTTGGGCTTTCGCTCGGTTAACCTGCTGCTGATCGGCCTTAAGTTTGTCACTTACCTGCTGCAGTTGCTGCCAAGCCTGGGTGAAAGACAAGCTTGCGCTTTGAGAGTCTACTGGCTCGGCTGATACATGATTTGGTGTGCTAGGCGTAAGAGATTGTGCCTGCGACGACTGCAAGGGAGACGTAACAGCTAGCGCCGTTAGTGTTAGCGAGCCAATAGCCATAGAAAGCCGCGCTAACCGAGATTGAATTGATACCGAGCGAGAAAATGCCATTAACGCCTCTTCATTAACCGATTGCCAAGGAGCGATTTAGCGCATAGCTAAATCGCCTCAGCAAAAAATATATCAGAGCCAAGGCTAAATTAGAGCAAATGCACTAACCTACAGTTTAGTGTCTGGTAAAAGTTTTTCTAGCATCAAAATGTAAAACTGCAATCAAACGCGCGTTTATTTAGGCAGATCAGTAGCCAGGGCAATCAAATCTACCCACTCAGTCTATGCAGTACCACCTACAGTTAAACGATCTAGCTTTAATGTTGGTTGACCGACGCCAACTGGCACACTTTGCCCGTCTTTACCACATACGCCAACACCTTTATCCAGTGCTAAGTCATTACCCACCATAGAGATCTGACTCATAGACTCTGGGCCATTACCGATTAAGGTTGCGCCTTTAATTGCTTGGGTAATTTTGCCCTTTTCAATTAAGTAAGCCTCAGATGCTGAGAACACAAATTTACCCGAGGTAATATCGACCTGCCCACCACCAAAGTTTGGCGCATAAATACCGTTATCGACAGACTTAATAATATCCTGTGGGTCGCTTTCACCCGCTGTCATATAAGTGTTGGTCATGCGCGGCATAGGTAAATGAGCGTATGACTCGCGGCGACCGTTACCAGTAGGCGCTTGACCCATCAAACGAGCGTTGAGCTTGTCTTGCATGTAGCCTTTTAAAATACCGTTTTCAATCAAGGTAGTCTTTTGGGTAGCAACACCTTCATCATCGATCGATAGCGAGCCACGGCGATTTTCCATGGTGCCATCGTCAATCACAGTCACCAATTCAGAGGCAACTTGCTGCCCGACCTTGCCACTAAAGGCGCTGCTGCCTTTGCGGTTAAAGTCACCTTCTAAACCGTGGCCAACGGCTTCATGCAGCAGCACGCCCGGCCAACCGCTACCTAGTACCACGGTCATTTCGCCTGCTGGCGCATCAACCGCGTGAATGTTCACTTGTGCTTGGCGCACTGCTTCACGGGCAAACTCAAAACACTGTGGCAGGCCGTTTTCATCACTAGCCATAAACGCGCTAAAGTCGTGACGTCCACCGCCACCAGCGCCGCCACGTTCACGCTTACCTTGATCTTCTAAAATCACGCTGCAGTTAAAGCGCACCAAAGGGCGGACATCGGCAGCTAGCGTGCCGTCACTAGCAGCGACTAAAATTTCTTCATGCACGCCAGATAAGCTCACCACTACCTGAATAATGCGCTCATCAAGACTGCGAATATAGGCATCGGCTTGCTTTAACAGATCAATCTTTTTCGCTTCATCCATAGCTGCAATTGGGTCAGCGCTATCGTAAAGTTCATTTACCTTTTGCTTAGCAAAAGCTTGCACTTGCTTAGACTCGCCACGGCTAGCAATGCCTCGCGCCGCTAATGCTGCTGCTTCAAGCGCTTGCGGAGTAATTTCGTCAGCATAGGCAAATCCGGTTTTTTCACCTGTGATGGCACGTACGCCCACACCGCGCTCGATGTGGAAGCTACCTTCTTTAACAATGCCGTCTTCTAACACCCAAGACTCATGGCGACTTCCTTGAAAATACAGATCTGAAAAGTCGACATTATGTTGGTGGATTTGGCTTAAATAACCTTGCAGACCGTCTAAGGTTAAACCGTCTTGAAATAAGCTTTGTTCCACTTGGTTTAGAAAAGGCATGGTTTGTTCTCTTTACTTCAGCTATTGCGGCGCAGCTATCATCGAATTAAATCGCTCGGCGCAATAGATTAAGGTGTTAATTTAGGTTCAATAAATCGATTATGCCCTAAAACAGGCATGTTCTGGCGAATTTTCTTCATCTCGCTCATATCGATGCGAGCTTGCAGCCAACCGGTCTGCTCTGGTTTGACTGCTACCACGTTTCCCCACGGGTCAACAATCATGCTGTGACCATAAGTCTCGCGGCTACCTTGATTGTGAGCGCCCCATTGATTCGCACCCAGTAAATAGCACTGGGTTTCAATGGCTCTGGCTTGCAGTAATATCTGCCAGTGCGCTTGCCCTGTGACCTTGGTAAAGGCTGACGGCAGCACTATGATGTCAGCGCCTTGCAGTCTTAATGCGCGAAACAAGTCAGCAAAGCGTAGGTCATAACAAATCGCGAGGCCAATCTTGCCAAAAGGCGTATCAATAACTGTGATACGCTCGCCAGCGGCAAAGGTATCACTTTCGCGATAGCTACGGGTGCCATCGGCAACTTCAACATCAAACAGGTGGATTTTGTCGTAATGCCCTAGGGTTTGCCCTTTGTCATCAAAAGCATAGCAACGGCTATAGACTTTGCTCTTAGCATTGTCGGCAGTATCTGCATTCTGGGGTGGTTCGGCCTTATAAGGAATGGTGCCAGCTATCAAGTAAACCTGATATTGCTTAGCAAGCTTGCTAAGTGCATCCGCTAGCGGATTATCATCTTGGCTACCCGCATACTTTAGCTGTTCACTTTCATGCCCACCAAACAATAAGCTGCACTCGGGCAACACCACAAGTTGCGGCTCATCTGGCTCTCTGGGTAACTGCTTAAGCTGCGATTCGATAAAGCTGAGGTTGGCTTGAACATCTTTGCTGCTCTGACATTGCAGTAAGTTCCATTGCATGACTCGCTCCTTGTCGGTGAATTAGCATCAAGCTTACTTGATTCTGCCCTTCGCCTTGCTCGGCTTGATTAGTGCTTTCTCGAATAAAGCCGTCTGCTTGACTGGCTGGCTGAGATTCATCTTGTTGCTCGACTTTTTCAGGTACAGCTTTTTCAGGTGCGGCTTTCTCAGGCGCTACTTTTTCTAGCTCGGCCTTTTGAGAATTTGGATCTGGCGCTGGCCCTGGTTTTTGGTTTGGCGTATCAAGTTCAGCGGGCTCTTCACTAGGGCTTTGCTGCATACCTTGCTTCTGTTCGACTGTCTCGGTAGCAGTTTCAGTTAGTGACTCTGTAATTGTTACATCGCCAGCAGCATTAGCCTGGTCGCCGCCCTTCGTTATCGCGTCATCTGTGTTTACCGCATCACCAGTGCTTACCGCAGCATCGGCGCCAGTTTGTTTGCTGTCACGTAGGATAGACTCTGGAATTTCAATTTCTTTACTCTTACGCTCTAGCTCTTCGAGCACTGGGTTTTCCATATCACCCGTTAGCCTAAAGCGAATTTCTGAAATCACCTCAATCACGGGCTCAAGCACCTTAGTTAAGGCAAATGCGCCTACACCTAACGTCCAGGCACTGGTACTTAATAACACCACTGTCGGCACGCTTGATGCCAGCTGCGGCGAGAAGCGAATATCATAGTTTAAGCTTCGAGTAGTTAAGTCGGTAAAGCCGCGCACCTTCATCGCACCGGCAATGCCGTCCATTTCGGTGTCTGTGGTTTTCACCACGCCATCGTCAATATCAAGGTTACCGGCAAAGCTATTGAAATATAGCCCTTGGCCGAACACATCAGAAAAGTCGAGCGACAACTTACGTAAAATTGAGTCGAGGCTAAACAGCGAGAATAAACGCGCACCTTTGTCGCTTAGCTCAGACAAATGTCCCTTTCCTAAGTCAAACTTCAAATGACCATTCAACCCAGCCAGGTTAAAGCGGTATGGCACATCGTTCCAACTAAGGCTGGCGAGAATATCGAGCGGCGCATCTTGAATCCCCAAATTGATCCCAAGGATATTTGATAACTCATCAAACTTGGTTGCTTTCAGTTGCACATCAAAACCTGTGACGTCTTTACCATCAACTTGCTGCCATTGGCCATTAGCGGTCAAGGTGACCACAGGTTGAGTTAGGCTCAGTGTTTGGAAACGATAACCCTGCTCATTAGGATTGCCTTGCAGCACAAGATGCCCAAAGGAATATCGAATAAACGGAAGTCATCGACATCAACCGCGAGCGTTGGCACCGACTCAAGCATTTCTTTAGCGGTAAACTCGGCATTAGCGGAGTCACGCATTTCTGGGTTTAAATGCAGTTTTTGGGCAACAATTTTCAGCCCTTGCTCTCGCCACTGCGGGAAGAAGTCGATACTGCCAACAAATTGCTCAGCTTGAATATCAAAGCGCCAAATCTGATCTTGAGGTCTTGCGACTAAGGTCAACTGATCAAAGTTCTGCCCCATCACATCCAGCGTATCGATACTGGCATCAATTTGCTTAAGCGGCGGAAATAAAGAGCGTGGCTTTTTAGGCCCAAGCGGGTTGCTATTTGTATTGGCAAGCGAGCGAGCCTCGCTAACAACAGGTGGCTTTTTGACTTGAACGCTATCATCAGCTCGTTGTGGCAATTGAATACTGTCACGACTCACTTGCCCATTGTCGTCTAAAGCTAGATTTTGCTGTGCAATTTCTTGTGTGCCTTGGTTAAGCTGGTTTACTACCTGTTTGGCTGCGGCAATCTCAAGCGCTTGTGGCTCATCAATACCATCATCTTCACGGGTAAACTCAGATTCAACTGCCACCTCAGCTTGTTGACTGGCAAAACTGGTGATAATCGGCAACCACTGTGTTAACTCAGCTTGTGGCAAATCGATATTGATATGACCATCTCGTTTTAAAAGTTGGTCACCCAGCTTAAAGCGTCTACCTAGCATGATGTCATAATGAGCTAAGTCATCACCACTTTCTGTAGTGAACTCGCCCCAAAACTCAGCTTGATTCGCTAGATTAACACTTAGGGTGGTGTTGACATTGTCGCCAACCAACTGCGCTTCAAGAACCTTTGGCGTTTGCGCATCTTTAGCAAATGGTGCCGGTGCATTAAATTCAGTGCCAATTAAATCTGACGCCACTTGTACTTGCAAAGTGTAGCCCTGAGGGTCAAATATCATCAGCACATTGCCGTCCCATTCAAGGCTACCTTGGTAGAACTCAGACAAAGGGTTAGTAAACTCATCAGGCAGAGTTTGTAAATCCCAGCGTCCTTGAAGGTCGACATTTAGCGCCATGTTGCGGTTTTGCTTTTCGGTGCTAAAGCTAAATTGCAAAGGCTGATTATAAAGCTGTGCAACCACTTCTTGGCCTTGCACCGCTTCATCGACAAAACTGATTTGCCCAGTAACCCGCTCTAACTGCATCCCAGGTTGAGCGATATAAACAGGGTTATCTTCAAAGGTCACCACACCTTTACTTACAGGAGAAGCCCCAGCATATAGCGGGATCATCAAATCAAGCTGGGTGCGAATATTATCGTGAATTTGAATCACTGCTAACGTTTCACCGACTGAGTCTGCCAATGGTGACTGCTGGATAACTGCCGTTGCTGCCTGCGCATCTGCACTTAAATCCGCATCAACGGTTAATACCGACGTAAGATTAAAGCGTTCAATATCAACAATCGCGCCATCGGCGGGCACTTCACCGAGTAAGCCTTTGTTTACTTTCAGGTGCATACCTGCATTTTCAAACAAGGCGCTCAGGTTTAACTCTGTCACTGCTGGCCAGTCGGGTTGGAACTTATAAATGGCATCATCTAGGGTAAACGCTGCCTGAAATACACCAGCTTTATCGTCATAAGGGAACTGGTCAAAATAGCCGTTCCACACGACGGTGGCATCAGGAATTTGTCCCGCGATTAGGCCAGATTCAAGATATTCAACCAGACTGTCATCCATAGCTTGCAACGGAAAATACTTACTTGCCATGGCAACATCAGTTATTTGCACGTTAGCCGCAAGCGCCATATGAGTGCGCTCGGCAAGGTCCAATACAACGCCGGCTTGAATACTGATATCTGGGTTAGCAAGTTCAAGGGCTGGTACGTTCAATCGCATATTGTCAGCATCAAAGTGGCCACGTAGTAACTTGCCATCAAAGTTAAGCGCTTGACGGAAGTTATTTGAAAAATCGATGGCGTAGTTCTGCTCCGGCAAAGTAAAGCTCAGCTTGTTAGCCGCCCAATTAAGGCTTAAATCAATGGGCTTAAGTCCAGGAATTTTTTGATGTGCTGACCAACTAATATCATTAATTTTAACCGCCGCTCTTAATCCGTCATTTTGCGGTTTGTATAGCTGAATAGGCCCTATGGTGCCCTGTGGATTAACATAGTGCCAGGTCTCCACCTCTTGCTGCCAAATGCCAGGAATAAGTGGCAGCAGTGGTGTAAAATGCTCCACTGATATCTCGTTGATATTGGCAAACAGCTCGCCTTGCTGGTAGTTAACCGCTAAATGTAGTGGCTGCCATGGTTCGTCATTGGTCACAAAGTTAAGCTGATGACTGTCAAGACGCCAACCGTTTTCCTGCGGTTGCCAGGTTATAGATCCAGATTGAATATCTAGCCTGTGAGGCTCAGTCTCTGTGCCCCATTTTAGCCAGCTTGGCTTAAAGGTTAACAAGGCATCTTGAATTTTACGCTCACCAAAGCCGACCCAGGCTTCAAGGTTAATCACACCTTCGAATTCAATATGTTTAAGGTCAAGTAATGGGTCTTCACGGCGCGACGCCCATTCACCTAAATCAAGCGAGCTAGCTGCCACATACAACTCTCCCGCAACGGTATCGGGCTGATAGCCATTACCGGTTAAATCAACGCTAATTGACAATAGCTCGTTTTCAGATGCGTTCTCATCAACGTGGATGACGCCTTGACCACGGTGGCTATTGGGCGAATTTAACCATTGCAGATTATCGATAAAAATCGGTCTAAATTGATGCTGACTACTGTACAGCTGCAAGCTAGCATCAGTGAGCGAGAAGTGATCTAACTGCTCTAATAGCAAGGCATATAACCAGTCTAAATCACTGCTGGTTTTGGAGTTACTGGATAATTGTTTTAACTCATCAAGGTTAAGTGCCACTTGTAGACCGTCAAAGTTCACCGTCTCAATTTGCGGTGATGCAGTCATCAATGAGTCCCAAAAGTCCAGCTTAAAGTGCACGTCTTTAGCGACAATAGTCATGGGGAGATTGTCTTGCTGCGGTAGCACCAAATTATGCACAGATAGCGCTGGGCCATAGGCTTGCCACTTAGCGGAGATTTCGCCAAGTTGTACTTCGAGCTGATATTGTTCGTACAGGTAGGTCACGATCTCGTTGCGCACTTCAGTCAGCTGCGGCAGTAAGCCACGAATTAGACTGACTAACAACGCAAACAGCACCAATGCGACAGCAATAAAGCGCCAACAGATGCGGTTAACGGTACCTAAACGACTATTTGACACTATACCATTACCACGTCGTATTTATCTTGAGCATACATGGCTTCACTTTGCAGGCGAATGCGCTTACCGATATACACCTCAAGCTCGGCAAGCAAATGGCTTTCATCACCGCTGAGGCTCATATAAACCGCAGGTGCACAGTACAATAAGAACTCATCAGCCTGATAAGCACGATTAAGGCGAATGATCTCACGGAAAATCTCATAAGATACGGTTTCTACCGTCTTCATGCTGCCTGTACCTTTACAAGCAGGGCACTCGGCGCAAACCACATGCTCTAAGCTTTCGCGAGTACGTTTGCGGGTCATTTCAACCAGACCAAGACCGGAGAAACCACTGACACTGGTTTTCACTCTATCTTGCTCAAGTGCGCTGGTTAAACTGCTCAGCACTCGTTCTTTGTGCGCTGGGTTTTGCATATCAATAAAGTCGATAATGATAATGCCGCCCAAATTACGCAGCCTTAGCTGACGAGCGATAGCTTGCGTTGCTTCTAGGTTGGTATTAAAAATGGTTTCTTCTAGGTTACGATGGCCAACAAACGCGCCTGTATTGATATCGACAGTGGTCATGGCTTCGGTTTGATCAATAATCAAATAACCACCTGATTTGAGCTCGACTTTACGACCTAATGCGCGTTGAATTTCGTTTTCAACATCGTAAAGCTCAAAGATAGGCGCAGGGCCTTCATAGTGCTCAAGCTTGCCGGCAATTTCTGGCATAAACTCCTGGGCAAATTGCTGCAGCTCGTCGAATGTGCGGCGCGAGTCCACTTGAATATGATCAAGCTCTTCACCGACAAAGTCGCGGATAATACGCACTTGCAAGGCTAAGTCTTGATACAGCAAAGTCGCGCCTTTACGCTTGCGGCGCTCACTGACTTTAGCCCACACACGGCGCAAGAAAGCAGCATCTTGAGCCAGTTCTGGCTCACTGACGTTTTCAGCTGCGGTGCGAATAATAAAGCCACCGTCGTTATCCACAAACGGCATAGTGATTTCTTTTAGGCGTGCGCGCTCTTCTTCAAGCTCAATGCGTTGAGATACACCAACATGGCTAGAGCCTGGCATAAAGACTAAATAACGCGAAGGCAGTGTGATATCAGTAGTCAGCCTCGCACCTTTGGTACCAAGCGGGTCTTTAACCACTTGCACCATAATGTCTTGCCCTTGACGTACCAAGGTTGCGATGTCGCGCACCACAAAGTTATTGCGCTCACCATCGGCGACACATTCAGTGTGCGGCACAATATCTGATGCATGCAAAAAAGCAGCTTTCTCTAACCCAATGTCAACAAACGCGGCTTGCATGCCCGGTAACACACGGCTGACTTTACCCTTGTAAATGTTACCTACAAGGCCGCGCTTCATGCGGCGCTCTATGTGCACTTCTTGCAGCACACCATGCTCAACTAACGCCACACGCGCCTCGGTTGGCGTCACGTTGATTAGTAGCTCTGAGCCTTTTTTACCTTGTACTTTATTATTCATAAACCACCAATATTGGGTTGGTCGCACGCAATTTAATTATTGTTCGTTTTAACGTGCTAACTGCAATTAGCTGCGCCAGTCTTTAAATTAGTTTTAACAGCTCGCGCGTTTCCACTAACGGCAAGCCCACCACGGCAGAATAGCTACCGTCAATACGCTCAACAAAGCAGCCACCAATGGCTTGAATGCCATAACTGCCGGCTTTATCCATCGGCTCGCCTGTATCTATATAGGCTGTAATCTCAGCTTGTGTTAGCTCACAGAAAGTCACCTCGGTCACACAGGTGCGGCTAAGCGTTTGCGAACCATCAGTTAGCGCGACTGCGGTCATCACCTGATGAGTGCGACCCGATAACTGCATTAGCATTTGCATGGCGTCGGCTTTATCTTGCGGCTTACCGAGCACCTTGCCGTCTATCACTACAATCGTATCTGAGCCAAGTACCCTTGGATGAGTAAACTTTTTAGCAAGTGTTAAACCTGTTTGCGCTTTCTCAATCGCCAAGCGCTCAACAAAATCTAACGGCTTCTCGCCATCGGCTTGAGTCTCATCAATATCTGGCGCCACCAACTCAAAACTAAAGCCAGGAAAGCTAAACCCCGCCTGGGTAAGTAGCTCTTTGCGGCGCGGTGATGTTGATGCTAAAACCCATGTCATGATGATGTTGTTTCCTATCTATAATGGTTTGGCGCTATTAAGCTAAATTTGTTGCCACAGAGTTGTGCTAACACATTGCCACTGTAGTTATACCAATTAGCACAAGCATGTGGTCATTCTTACTGGTTAAAATCGCTTATAACTTCGTTAGAAATTTTGTAGGTAGAACAACTAGCTAGCTGCAATTTCTGCCTTGCTCTAAGCAATTTTCCCTGCGTAACCTCTGATCACTTATTTATCCTAATTGGTATTATTTGACCCCGTATGAGCGGCGTAAGTTTCGCAGCACCCAAAAAAGCCACCACCACACCGCGACACAAGAAATGCTTGGCAAAAACAAATCAATGACAAACTCGCTGTCACCAACGATGGCATATTGCGCCCAGAAAATGACAAAGTGGTACAAGAAGATCAGTGACGCCACCATCAGCGATTGCTGCCAACGCGGAAAGTTACGAAAACGCATGGAATGCAGTACCACGATATACACCACCAAAGAGAGCGCCAGCGCCCTAACTCCAAGGGTTGCACCTAACAGTACGTCCAAAAACAACCCCAGAGTAAAGGCGGTTAATACGCTATAACGATGAGGCAATGCCATCGCCCAGTAGATCATCACTAACACTAACCAGTCGGGACGCCACACTTCCGCCAACTCTGGCAATGGCATCACCTGAAACATGGCGCCAACGAAAAAGGTCGCCCACACGACCCAACGGCCGCTAGCTATATGCGCGCTCACTGGGGCTCCTCGCTTGCTTGACTATTTTGTGCTTCAACACTGGTTTCAATTAGGTTATCTGCTACGTCTTCAGTGGCCTCTTCGTCAGGCCAAATTAATAATACGTAGCGAATTCGGTCGAGCGCCGCCAACGGCTGCGCATTAATCACCGCGTAGTTTTGCCCATCATCGCGTTTAACTGATAACACCCGCGCAACTGGGTAGCCCTCAGGGAATCTTTGCCCTAGCCCCGATGTCACCAATAAATCCCCTGCGACAATGTCGGTACTTTTAGCCACATGGCGCAGCTCAATCTCATCGATATCGCCAGTACCATTAGCAATGGCGCGCACGTCGTTACGTGTTACCCGCACAGGAATACCGTGGGTGACATCTGAAACTAACAGCACTCGGCTAGTAAACTCACTCACCTCAGTGACCTGACCAACAACCCCTTGCGCATCAACCACAGGTTGACCGACAAACACGCCATGGCTCTTACCCTGATTGAGTACTACGTATTGGCGAAATGGTTCGCTCGCGACCTCCATGACCTCTGCAACTACCTTGCGTGAGTCCATATGCAAAGGTGAGCCAAGCAAGGCACGTAAGCGGTCGTTCTCTTGGCGTAAATGCTCAAAACGCTGCAAACGTTCTGACATCATTAATTGCTGACGCATTAGCTCTTTATTTTGCAGCGATAACATATCGCGAGTGGCAAAGGCTTCGGCGCTGCGGTCAAGCAACACACCGGGAAGATTGGCTAGGTATTGAATTGGACTAAGCAGAGTAGAAAGCGATTGGCGGTAGGGTTCTAGCTTGTTATTTGAAAGCATCAACACCACCGACAGGATGACTGCCAGTGTGAGACGAAACTGTATCGAAATGCCGCGTACAAAAATTGGTTTCATATTAGGATTTGCCAAACCTCGGCAAAAATCAGCTCCAAAGGCGTAAAACCTTTGCTTTTTATGAACAAAAAGGGGGCTAAACGCCCCATTTTGTTAGAATTATATCAGGAGATTAGCTCTCCTCAGAGAATAAATCACCGCCGTGCATGTCGATCATTTCTAACGCTTTACCACCACCGCGAGCAACACAGGTTAATGGCTCTTCTGCCACCATCACAGGAATGCCAGTTTCTTGCATTAACAAGCGGTCAAGGTCACGCAATAACGCACCACCGCCAGTTAATACCATGCCGCGCTCAGAGATATCTGATGCTAGTTCTGGTGGCGACTTCTCAAGCGCTACCATCACAGCACTGACAATGCCTGATAATGGCTCTTGCAGTGCTTCAAGAATTTCGTTGCTGTTTAGGGTGAAGCTTCTTGGTACACCTTCAGCTAGGTTACGACCACGTACTTCAATTTCTAGCACTTCATCGCCAGGGTAAGCTGTACCAATGGTGTGCTTAATGCGCTCAGCAGTGGCTTCACCAATTAAGCTGCCGTAGTTACGACGTACATAGTTGATGATGGCATCGTTAAACTTGTCACCACCAATACGCACTGAAGATGAGTAAACCACGCCGTTAAGCGAGATAATCGCAACTTCAGTTGTACCACCACCGATGTCGACAACCATAGAACCAGTTGCTTCAGAAACTGGTAGGCCTGCACCAATCGCCGCTGCCATTGGCTCTTCAATTAGGTAAACTTCACGTGCGCCTGCACCCATTGCTGATTCACGGATCGCGCGGCGCTCTACTTGTGTTGCACCAACTGGCACACAAACCAACACGCGTGGGCTTGGGCGGAAGAAGCCATTGTTGTGCACTTGCTTAATAAAGTGCTGCAGCATCTTCTCGGTAACGTAGAAGTCAGCAATTACGCCGTCTTTCATTGGACGAATTGCCTGAATGTTGCCCGGTGTACGACCTAACATTTGCTTCGCGTCAGCACCTACCGCTGCAACAGACTTTTGACCACTGCCGCTGCGCTCACCACGAATTGCCACCACCGATGGCTCGTTTAGTACGATACCTTCTTCTCGAACATAAATAAGAGTGTTTGCCGTACCTAAATCGATAGATAGGTCATTAGAAAAAATGCCGCGCAACTTTTTGAACATGGATCAGGCCTGTATCGGTGAAATCTAAACGATGAAAAATCAGCTCACTTTAGCAATGACACCCAGTTTCCACAAGTGCTTACAGGTTAACAAATGCTAATCAAGCAAGTTTTTTTATAAAAGCATTCTGAAAACACAAAAAACCATAAAATTTGATATTTGCACAAGCTAAAATTGCTGCATTTATAACCACTCCACCACAAAAACAAAACAGGTGTATAGCTAGGTTCAAGCTATACACCTGTAGCAGCGTTTTCTAACTGAGAGTTGTTCGCTTGAGTTCTGTTAATTGAGCTATAACCAAGCTTAAGAATTACTGCCTGACCTCACGCCAGTAGATCACTCTATCGTGTCCACGGTAACGACCAAAGAACGCACTTGATTGCGGATCGCTTAGTGTATTAGGAGACAAGCTATCGTAATTCCAATACCACTCTAACCAGCTATCGACATCTAATGGTGACAATACCTGACCACGATAATTGTTAGTGCCAACATTCTGCCAAAGCAGGGTTTGCTGACCATTGATAATTTGTCCAAACTGACCACTGCGCTGCACGGTTTCACCTGTTGATAAAGCGGGGTTATAGGTAGCCAGCGGCGATAAAGCGCCACTGATAATTGAGCAGCTATCATCAGTGTTCAACTGCCAGTTAGTGCCATTCCAGAACTGGGCATAAACCGGCATCATTAACACTTCTGATTCAGGGCCATAGGTGTTGTCCATCAACACACGGCCATGACGCATATCTTTAGTACCTAAGCGCTTGGCTGTACAGGTATTACTTGGAGTTTGACAGTCTCCCGAAGTATCTGGGCGCATATCAGGGCTTGCAACAAAAGCAAAATCACCATCGTTATCATACACCTGCACGCCTACATCGAGCTGACTATAAGGCCCATCAACATTAGGTGCAGTGGTTCTAGCAAAAGTTGCTCGATAACTTGAATCTACTGTTGCCACGCCCGCTGACCAAGAGCCACTTCCTACAGGAAGCGAACTCAAGCGCGCACTGAGATCGACACCATCATTGGCATTTTCGCCCGCCAGACTGGCAGTACCTTTAGCAAAAGCACCTTGATAGTTCTGGGTTGTGACCGAATTTAAGTTCTGTGCGCTGATATTAAATGCCACAGGGAATGGTTGCTCCATATAACTAAAGCCGCCACAGGCAGGTAAAACACTTGCGCCGCTGATGGCAAAGCTCGCAGGCACAAAGCGACCTGTATTGCCGGTACTCGCTTGTGGAATATCGTAAAAACTTGAACCCAAATAACTCGATTGTGGCTTCACGCTAAAGTCGAACACCCCCACCTCACTCACGGTTTGAGTAACGTTATTGGCATTGTTGACCGCTGCAACATGGTTATAGCTAGCATTACTGATACTGCCTAGCTGACCAGGGCTTGGTGCAACCAAACTATGTGATAACTGCATATTGCCATGGGCATAGTTTGGCGTATTTAAGTTATCGCAGTAATCAGCGTCACCATCGGCTTGCCAGGCTTTACCACGTACCTCGAACATGAAGCTTTCACCCGCACGCTTAAACACACTGCAGCTAGCATCACCACTTGGGCAAGTCGCCTGATTCTCAATTTGACTAATGCACAGGCCAACAGGGAAGTTTACCACTTCAACATTACCTGTCATCACCAGTCCAGCCTCTTCACCAGTACCCGAGTAACTGGCATCGAGCTGGATTTTACCGGCATCTGGATAGTTAAGGGTAAAGCTAGCTTCACCTTGGGCATCAAAGTTAAGCGCCAGCTGAGTCGCAGAAGTCGCCGATTTACCAATATTGGTGTTATCTACCGTGACCGATGATGTGGCCACAAGGCCGCCTGCCGACGGGTCAACATAACTGCTCCACAAACTAATACTCTTAGCCTGATTGGCAAAGGTTGGCACACATTGCTCAGTGGCATCATCTTTTTTCACTGCTGCAATGGTCATACTTAACGGCTTGTTCGCCAGCTTGGCAAATTGCGTTGCCGTGTCCTTGTTTGCCGCATCAGTATCAAAAATAAACCCTGTGTCAGCAAACGTGAGTGAACAGTTCGCCGCCGTTGCCGTACCACCTGCTATTGAACATAAAGTTTGACTAAACGGTTTAGCGCCAGGTGTTGAACCGATTACATCTAAGGTAACTGCGCCAGGCGTGTTATTACGCAGCTGCAGCGTGGTTTGCCCGCCACTAAAGGTCACCACATTACCGCCAACCCAACCACCACCAGTTGGAATGGATGCTGGGCTTAAGGTCGCTGTGACTTGATCTGGCACCAATTGACTACAATCAGGGTTTGCACAAGCTTTTAGGGTGAGAGTTTCTGGCGCGCAGGTTAAGCCACTACCGGTGTGGTCAAACTCAAAGTGGTCGATCACTACACCAATTGGCCTAGACTCGAGCGCACAAATCTCAACGTTGTCAATCTCATGAATATTGGTTGCGCCGCCAGTGGAGCCTGTTAAAGACAGCAAAAAGTCGGTAGGGATTGCTGCTTGATCGGAATCTGCAGCAGCGTCGAATGGCGGGATAAGCATGGTAAAGCCATTGCCAGTATCGCGCTCAACACTCACAATCGATTGACCAGCAACCTCAGAGTCAACCGTAATACGATATCGATGCGCCGGATTAACATTATTGTTATCCACCGTTGGCGTTAAACAGTTACCACCAGGGTTGGTTTGCCCATTGTCACAAGTGCCACGTAAATACTTATAACCTGATGTGCCTGAACCAGAGCCACGAATCGCCACTGACTGACGTCTACGTCCCGGGCCATCTGGGCCGCCTTCGGTAGAGAAATTACCGTACTCATCAATACCAAAACCAAGCCAGCCACCAGCAAAGCCATCAACATTTGAGCGAGCGCCGTAGCCGAGCGGCCCGCCATAAGAGCCAGGTTGCGGCGTAATAGAGGCATCGGACAATACAAAGGCAATACCATCGGCGCCACTGCCGTCGTATGCATAATGGTCAAACTCGATAACCACCTTGTTATCACTACCCGAGAACAAACGTTGGTAAGTAGACGAGGTTGCTTGGTTACCGGCAGCTTCAGTGACTCGTAAGCGACTGCCAACAATACTAGGTGTGAAGTTACCGCGACTGCTTGAAGTGACCCAGTCTGTCCCTAGGTCATTACGATTAAAGTCGTCAGTAAAACACTGCTCTACAACTTCCTCTTTTTGCAGTGCAATGAAGCTATAGTTCTCCCAAACGTGCCTGCGATCACTATCACGATAGGTATCTTCATCAATAACCATGCTAACTAAGGCTTCTGTTAACTGACAACGCCTTAGCCAGCCACCATCACCACCACGACGGCTATTTTTACCCGCTACAAATATTGGCACATCAGTAAAGCCTGTAAGCGGTGTAGTAAATGCACATTGATAATTTAAATCTCGAATGCTGCCTGCAGTGAAAGTCTGAGCGCCTGCACCAAAGTGATAATTCACATTCTCACTGTTAAGCGCCAGTACGCCGGTACCACTTTGCACTGACATAAAGGCAACCGTCTCGGCAACAATCTGATTATTATTGCGATTGGCAGGCTGACAACGCGCTGCATTACTCCTGACCTCAGAGGTATCAAGGGCTAGCTCAGCACCAGTATTTGTAAACTGAGATGTTGTGGTGAACCAGCAGTCGTTCGCATACGTTTGGCGCTGACTTAAAAATACGTCATGCCCCGCTGGCAAAGGCACATCAGTGTACGGTGAATTGCCGCCAAACATCACGGTGTCAATATCAACTGTGCCGGCATGTAACTGCTGACCGTTAGCTAAATCATGGGTGCCTGGTGTCACAGCAATCCAATGAACCTCGGGCATTGGCACTGACTGAGTATAACGATTACCCGGTGATGGCGGCTCAGCTTGCTCCCATACAAAGCCGGTTGTTGAAGGGGTACCAACCAAGCGCACTGAAGCAGGGCCGTCACCGTTAGAGCTGGTGTCAGCCACCGTTGGCATCAGGAAAACCAAAGGGGTAACGCCAGTAGGAAATGCATTGTCAAAACTCACCACGGTTGATGTCGCTTTGCCATACTGGATGTGGAATGGTACCACTGGTTCTGCTGGACGATTAATCTCAGATGTACCCGTCATGGTAATAGACTTAGCAGTTACCCGGCCGTTGACTGTACTTGAATTGAGAGTGAGTCCTTCCTCAACGTACATATCCGCATTCACAATTGACTGGCTATTCATTGAAAAGCCGCCATAGGTAATGACTTGTACACCAGCAGACTCTAAGCTGTTAATGACACCACCATTTAGTGCCCCAGCCAATTGGCTAATGAAAATACGGGTATTCTCTCCAGCTTCAATTTCTGAGGTAGCATTAATCTGCAAGCTGCCTATCCAGTAATCACCAGTAGGGAACACCAACTTTGCGCCGCTCCCCATAGCAATACTATTAAAACGATATTCACTGTTGCTGTTAGAAAAGTTCACTTCACAATCGGCATATAAACTCAATGAAGAAAATTGCGTATCACCTGAGTCGCCTAAGTTATACACCTCACCGGTACGACAAAATCCAATACCACCATCTGCGCCGCTGCTGCTGCGAAATCCTTGATTGCCGTTCATTTGCAAGCCGCGAATAGAGCTGCCCGTTACAGTACACGCACGCGTGCCTCCAGCCCCGTCATCACAACTATCATTAGGTAAGCCGTTACTGGTGTTAATTGAGCAAAATGCTAAATCATTACCTTGAGTACCATTAATACTCGAGCTGTTAAAAATGGTCAGCTGTGGATTACTGATTTGATTACAACCACTGTTATTATTTGAATGATGACCTTGAGCGACCGCTGGCCAAATCGCATTTTCATCAATGGGGTCAAAAGCCGACACCGCTGAACTGTATAAACTCAGCCCAGCGACTAGCGCAGCAGTGGTTTGAATAATTCGCTTAATTGCCACGTGCTTCTACCTCCACCTGACGATTAACTCGTAAACAGTTAGTACTATCGTCTGTGCCACAACCGCCTGTCTCGCAGGTTGCACTGCTATTAATGGTAAATTGTGTATCCGCTCCTACAGTTGCCGCGCTGCAAGATATGCTCACACTACAGCCATGAAAACCTAGCGTGTTAGGCGGTGTCCAGCTAGCAGATACTGCCGCACAGGTTTGCACAACGCCACCCAGTGGAAATAACTGCGCTAACGCAGCATCTGCGCCGCTATTGGCACTATTTAATGCCCTTGTACCCCACACTTCCATCGACAAAGCCTCATCAGCATCTTCAACAATGCGCAGCAAGCTACCTGCCAGTAAAAACATGACAATAATGACAAAAATACCAATTACCAACGCACTGCCTCGCTGCGCAGATAATTGATTGAGAGACTTGCCGCTAAGGTACATTAATCACCTGTATTTGATGTTGATACTTAAAGGTTTCACCATTAACACTGAACCTTGGTTGCACATGCACCAACGCATTAGTCACCAAGTTTGATGGCGTTACAATAAGCGCTGGCTCTATTGCAAACGCGTTAGTCACATTCTGTGCCATCAACACCCCAGTCCCCATATTACCAGGCGCAGGCTGACTGGTTTGATAGCCATAGTTTTGATAACGAACTAACTCGGCATCCACACTGCTACTTGCACGAATAAAACAATAACTCACAGGCTGTACGGCAAAGTAAACTCGCTGCAGTGGTGAGTCCTCAGTAAAGCGAATATTACTGGCAAAGTTCACTGTTACCTGATCGCCCGTCACCACTGTGCTTTGCACTCTAAAACGTTTAGCCGTAGTTCCTGTTGGGTTATACACTTCACTTGCGGTAAGTGGGTACAGCATGACTTGATCGCCATTATCAATTGCCGTTGCCGAGCGAAACACACTCATACTGCCAGCAACAGGGTCTGGTGCGATGGGAGCGTTAAGGTAACTGCTGCTCGATTTAATTGGCACAAATTCAATGCACTGATATAAGCCGCTCCCGTCAGTTAACAAGCGCACACTATTTGGTACAGCGTTGCGTAAATCACGCGTTAAACGCTCAACCCCATATCGACTTTGACTTAGCACCTGATCAACTGAGCTAGACTCAATAAAGATTCTGGTACCAAAAATAATAAAACTGCTTACCCCAACCACTAAAATCCCCAAAATGAGAATAACAGTGACCATCTCTACCAAAGTAAAACCGAGATTTTTGATGACCGGGAGGCTGAATTTTGTACGCCGCATTAGTAATTACTCCTTACTGACTGGTAAGTAATTACTTCATTTGTGGGAGTGGTGACATCGACTGTAATCAGCTTGGCCGCACGCGTTGCCGCATCGACATACTCAACTGATACCGACAAGCCAAAATTAGGATAAAGGTCGGCATAGGTTTGAGTTGAGTCGAACATATTACTGTTGATATTCAATCCTATATAGTCATCCACATCATTAAAGTCATTGCGCCCTTCTCCAGCTTCTGCGCCTAAAGTTGTTGAGCAAGCGAGCGCAAATGGTAGACCACTATCGCAAGCAGGGTTGCCACCATTGGGGTTGGTGTTTTGATCATAACGCTTACCCCAAATTTCATTCATTACAGAGTGTGCCAGCTCAGCCGAACGCACGCGTTGTAAGTTGTCTACTGCGCGATCGGCTTGTGGAAACAGCATGCTGGTCATCAGTACAATGGCGATACTTAACACTAACATGCCAATCACTAGTTCAATTAGGGTAAAGCCACGATGAAATGTTAAGGGTTTTACTATTCGTTGAGGATTAAAGCGCATAAATATAACCCTCGCTAGTAACAGCAATTTTCAGCGTATCAACCGCATTTATCGTAAAACAATCGCCGCTGCAGTTAGGTGTAAGCACACGGCCAAGTGAGTCAAAGGTAACGGTAAAACTTGAACTGGCATTAGCCGTTAAACTAATTTGCGCGCCGCCTTGAATTGCCTGACTCGCTTCACTGCGAATAAGACCTGTACACTGATTGCCGCTGCGCCCTGAATATTGATGTTGTTGGTAACTGGTCGCAGACACTTCAATGGCAAAGCAACGGTCTGAATTATTGAGTGCACGAATTTGTGCCTGACGCAGCTCAGATATGAACTCATTGCGCAGAGTAAAAGCACTGTAAGTTGTATCAGAAAACAAACGCGGCAACACCGCCACCGCAATAATGCCGATCAAAATGATAGTTGTGACGAGCTCAACCAGGCTAAACCCTGCTGTTTACCTTTGAATGGATAACCAGAAGGTTGAATGCCAGGCGAAATAATATGGTAACGGCTTAATTTCATTAAATAAACTGCTGCTTACTTGCTGTAGTTCGCTTGCACTTAGTATGGCAAATTTATGCTACTTTTGTCTGCTTAAATATTGATTTCATTTATAAAGGTCGGCAGCAACCACCAAATCCTAAGTGAGATTGTGACAGATCATCGAAAAGTCTCGTACGTTTTGTTAATATCTGCGCATCCAATCTAAATCTAAGATGACTAAATTGATGACCTGGCTTAAGCTTTGCTGCATTGGTTGGCTTCTATCTGCAACACTTGCCTCCTCAGTGTTTGCAAGCGACAAAGTTATCATCAATCTACCACTTTCCAAACAAGACCCACGCTACGATTTTAGCCATCGTTTACTCGAACTTATTTTAGTTCAAACAACAGAACAATACGGCGCGACTAAGTTGCAACACGCTCCGACAACCATGACCCGTGACCGCACGCTTCAGGAATTAAAGCGTGGTGAATTGGTCACTGTTGTGCCACAAGTCTCCTTAGTTGAATGGCAACAGCAACTTATTCAAGTTAACTTCCCACTGCTTAAAGGTATTCAGGGGCTGAGAGTGTTTATGGTGCGCAAAGACTTAGCGCCACCTTTGAAAGACTTGTCAGAACAGCAACTCAAACAGCTACCAACTGGGTTACTGCCCTATTGGTCGGTATATCCGCTATTAAAAAACGCAGGCTTTAAGGTGGTTGATGGCTCCGAATATCAAAGCCTATTCAACATGCTAAATAGAGGCCGCTTTGATACCTTCAGCCGCGGCATTAACGAAGCTTACAACGAACTTGAAGCCAATCATCAGCAGTACCCAAACCTTAGCATTGATAACAGTGTACTAATTAATATTCCAATACTGACGGTTTTTTATGTGTCGCCAAAGCATCCAAGACTTGCAGAGCGACTTGAGCAAGGGTTATTGATGCTTGAGCAAAGCGGTAAGCTTAATGAGCTGTTTTATGCCGAGTTTTGTCCTGACTTGATGCGTGCAGGTATAGATAAGCGTCGAGTCATTGGAATTAACAACCCTAACCTTAGTGTCGAGTTCCTAACACAAGCGCGGCAGCAAGGGCGCTTACTCGACCCCAAACTGCCGCTTGATCGTATCTGCCAGCCATTTGTTAGATAACGAGAAGTCGGGATAAATAGCCCACACCAAGCCTAAACTAATTCAACGTAAACGCTTCTACAGATTCGGTTAACTGGCCTGATGCCTGTTTCAGCCCCGCTGCCAGTTGATTGTTATTCTCTGATTGCTCGAACGTTTCTTTGGCTAAGTCGTTAATCGCAACTACGCTTTGGTTAATCTCACTCGCAACATGGGTTTGCTCTTCCGCAGCGGTGGCAATTTGGTTGTTCATATCTAAAATCGACATCACCGCTTGCTGGATCACAGCTAAAGCTTCATTGGCAGACTCAGAGCGCTCTGCCGTTTTCTGCGCGTTATCCATATTCACCTGCATAAGATTAACCGAGCGCTTTGCTTCTGCTTGTAAGGTATTAATCATGTCTTGAATTTCGCGGGTACTTTCACGGGTACGATTAGCAAGATTACGCACTTCATCGGCTACCACAGCAAAGCCGCGCCCATGCTCGCCAGCGCGAGCAGCTTCAATTGCCGCATTTAATGCCAGCAAATTGGTTTGCTCTGAAATACCATCAATCACATCCAAAATACTGCCAATGCTCTGAGTTTCTTTCTCAAGGCGAGTTGTCACGCCAACCACATCTTCAAGACCACCAACCAGACTTTGGATCTCCTGATTCATCTCGTTGACAATCACCATGCCTTGCTCAGATGAGCCGTTGGCCTCATTCGCTGAGTTAGACGCTTGCAGCGCATTGCGGGCGACTTCATCAACCGTTACCGTCATCTCATTCATTGCTGTTGAGGTTTGCTCTAGCTGCAACATTTGCTCTTCAGAGCTTTTATTCACGCCCTGAGCGATCACAGTAATATCTTCTGCTGAACTGTCTAAGTGGCTCGATACTTGATTGATTTTATCTAATGTCATTTTTAGCTGCGACACCATCTCTAATGTCGCGGCATATACCCCGGTTTCACCGCCAGTTTCAGTTCCTGCCCGAGATAAATCGCCTTTTGCTACACGTTCGACGATCGCCTGAATTTCGGTTGGCTCACCGCCAATTGGACGATACATTAGATTCATCACCAGATAGTAAGTTGCCGACGCAGCCACCGTCAGTGAAATAATCGCGACCACCAAGTTAAACCATAAAAATGCATTCGACGGTTCATGGATATGTTCTAGCGTGTCCCATGCCCAAGCATTCCAGCCTAAATTGTCAAAGCGCGCATTGGCGACTAGCACCTCCCCTAACTCGGTATCAATCTCGTGGGTAGTCGTTGCAGCCATAGAATACTGCTTAAAGCTTGGGAATAACTCAAAGGCATTTTTACCAATATGATCCGGGAATTTAGACGCAAGTAAAAAGCCATCCTCACGGCTCACGAACACTTGATTAAGCTCAAGCAACCCTGCAATAAAGGTTGAGATTTCTTGCACACCAATATTCACACACAGCACTGCGACCACCTTACCATCGCGAATAACTGGCTCAGCGACCGCCATCACATGCATGCCATTACTACTAACATAAGGTGTAGTGACAATATGCGACTCATTAGCAAAGCCGCGGGTATACCATTCACGCTTTAAGGTTGCAGCGTTAAAATTAGGGATTTGTCCGTTGGGTAAATAAGTATCGCCGCTTTTAAAACCAATATATGCCTCTAGGACGTTCAAGTCTTTGTGTAACACGCTCAACTGGGCCAGCAGCTTGTCACGGTCAAAGTTGCCTTCAGCATCAATATCCATGGTATGGGAGATCATGGTTAGGCCATCAAAATAGCGCATCATTTTCTCTTCCACGGCATTAGCAATTAGGTTGGATTCACTCGATAGTTTGTTGGTGAAGCTGTCGACAGATGCACTGCGAAAGTTGATATAGCCTTCAAGGGAAATAATGAAAATAATCAGAGCAAATAACGCTCCAATAAAGCTTGTTAGTTTTGTTTTTGCGCTCATATCATCAGCCTCTTAAGTAAGCCGTTGCTCTATTTTAATAAATCTAATCTCGATCAGATTATAGATACATCGTGTTACATTTTCAGGTTTTTCTATGAGGTGGCAGGTTTAAACTGACTACCGCGATTTATAAGATTACAGTTATGAACAAACAGACTTGCCCAAACCAGAGTCATTTTTGTCACAGCCAGCCATGACTACCAATACATGATCGATAAAACGCTGCGCAGCCAAGCTAATATAGCGACGTGAAGGGTAAACTAAGAAGCACTTACCGCGATAAGGAGGCATATCTTCAAACACACGTACTAGCTGGTTTGAATCTAAATATTCCTGACAATAAGGTGTTGGTAAAATAGTAATGCCGCGCCCACACAAAGCTGCCTCTAAGCTCACTTCAAGGTTGTTAACACAAATATTGCCGTTGAGTTTAAAAGTCACCTCGTCACTGTAAGGCACTTCATTAAATATCTTGCCATTGGGATAACGGAATAAAACAGTATTGTGCTCAAGTAACTCTGTAGCATTAGTAGGTAAGCCATATTTAGCCACATACTCAGGACTGGCAAAAAACTCGACCGCTTCGTTAATCACATGGCGGGCGACCATTTCATTCTCGTTAAAAGAGTCTTCAAGCATAAAAGCCAAGTCGATGTTATTGCGGATCATGTCTTGCGGCTCAGCACTGACCATGATTTCTACTGAGATACTTGGGTTGGCATCCATAAACTTGAAAATTGCACGGGTAATATTGAGCATCTCAGGAATAGGAGCAATTAAGATACGTAGGTGTCCGGTGAGCTCAGATTTGGCATCAGTTAACTCAAACATGGTTTGTTCAAGCTCTGCCATCATAGCCGTACTCTTTTCATAGAAATGACTACCAGATGCGGTGAGCGTCATCGAGCGGCTTTGACGATGGAACAGCTTGACCTTTAATTCGTCTTCTAACTGCTGCAAGCGACGGCTCAAGGTCGACTTAGGCAAATTCAGAATATCCGCAGCCTCAACTAAACTGCCCGTTTCAACAACGCGATGAAACAACTTAATGTCTTCTGTTTTCATATATCTATTTAACCTAAACCTGAGTCATATAATCTCAATTAGTCACCAAGCAGACTAGCAAAGCCGATCCGCAATCTTCGGTCAGAGTCTGCGTAAGGCTAACTTATTGTTCACATGTCACCCTAAACTGCAACCGAATTGAGTTCCAATAAATGGAATCTTAAGTTTCATTATGTTCCGTTTTAATAAACTTTCAAGCCTGCTATTGTTGCGCCCTATCGCAACACGCACCAAAAATGCAACAACTGTCACCAATTGAGGCTTAATAAATGAAATTTCCGTTATCAACTATCCCATTAGTGTTGTTGGCTATCATCGCCACCGGCTGCAGCACTGAATCAATGGAGTCAGTGGAACAAACCATTCGCCCAGTTAAACTAATGACAGTGGGTGACCTCAACGGCAGTGCTATTCGTAACTTCCCGGCTAAAGTCCAAGCGACTAAACAAGCGCAACTGGCATTTCGCATTCAGGGGCAAATGATTGAGCAACCTCTTTTTGAAGGCCAACATGTTAAGAAAGGAGATGTGTTAGCGCGTCTTGATAGTCGCGATGCTCGCAACACCTTACTGCGTAGTGAAGCAGACTATGATTTAGCAAAGGCAGACTTTGACCGTATCGGCACGCTATTAAATCAAAAGCTAATTTCGCAAGCTGAGTTTGACCTGGCAAAAGCGAAGCTTAAGTCGGCCAAGGCAAACCTTGCCAACGCCAAAGACCAACTTAGCTACACAGAACTCAAAGCTCCTTATAACGGCACTATCGCAAAAATCGCCATTGAAAATTTCCAAATGGTGCAGGCAAACCAAACAGTGCTAACCATTCAAAAAGATAGTGCGATTGACGTTGTTATTCAGGTGCCTGAAACCCTAATCACAAGCTTCACCCAATTCGATCCTAATGCCAGCGTACAACCTCAAGTCAGCTTTGCAGGTAACAAGCAACACACCTTTGCTATGCGCCTCAAAGAGCATGCAACTCAGGTTACGCCAGGGACACAAACCTATGAAGTGGTATTCACCCTGCCAAAACCCAAGCTGGTTGCAGTGCTGCCAGGCATGAGCGCGGAAGTAAGCTTACCAGTGTTAACAGCACCACAGGATAAAGACATCACTGTAGTACCAAATAGTGCAGTGATTAAACGCGACCAAGACGGCAAAATGGTGGTGTGGGTATACCAAGAGCAAAGCGGCACCGTCACTCAACAAGTGGTGAGCGTAGGTAACATCACAACCGACGGCGTTGAAATCGTTAACGGTTTAAAGCAAGGCGAGCAAGTTGTCGTCGCCGGCATTCAATACTTATCACAGGACCAAGCAGTAAAACCTCTGCGCTGGCAGCGTGGAGTATAAGCCATGAATTTTGCTGAATATTCTATTACCCATAAGGTTGTTAGTTGGGTGTTTGCACTGCTGTTGCTAGTTGGTGGCAGTATTTCATTTACCCAATTAGGACAACTCGAATTTCCTGAGTTCACCATTAAGAATGCGCTAATTGTTACCGCCTATCCAGGCGCTGCGCCCGAACAGGTAGAGGAAGAAGTCACTCTGCCACTTGAAGACGCGCTGCAAAAATTAGATGCACTTAAAAACATACGCTCAATTAACAGCGCTGGCATGTCGCAAATTGAGATTGAAATTAAAGAAAACTACGACAAAGATGCTCTTCCACAAATTTGGGATGAAGTGCGTCGCAAAGTAAACGACACCATTCCTAGCCTGCCTCCGGGTGTCGCAACCCCAAGCGTGATTGACGATTTTGGCGATGTGTTTGGTATCTTGCTCAATCTGCGCGGTAAAGACTACAGCATGCGCGAGCTGCAAAACTACGCTGACTTTTTACGTCGTGAGTTAGTACTAGTAAAAGGCATTAAAAAGGTCAATGTAGCCGGCACTATTGGCGAGCAAGTGATTGTTGAAATCTCCAGCGAAAAGCTTAACGCCCTTGGGTTAAATCAAGACTACATTTACAGTCTGATCACCAATCAAAACGTAGTATCTAATGCAGGCAGCGCCCTTGTAGGAGACAACCGAGTACGCATTAGCCCAACCGGTGAATTTGATAGCGTTAAGCAAATGGAGCGCTTACTTATCAGCGCCCCAGGCAGCACAGATCTAGTTCATTTAGGTGACATTGCCACTATCTATAAAGACACCGAAGAGCAGCCGGATAATATTTACCATGCCCAGGGCGAGCAAGCATTATCGATTGGTATATCTTTCTCGAGCGGCGTTAATGTAGTTAAGGTTGGTGAAGCCGTTAATCAGCGCATGGCTGAACTAGCAAACGAGCTACCAATTGGTATGTCACTCGACACCGTCTATGACCAAAGCAAAATGGTTGATGAAACCATTAATGGCTTTGTTATTAGCCTAATGCAATCTATCGCGATCGTAATTGCGGTACTGCTTGTATTTATGGGCGTGCGCTCAGGTATCTTGATGGGGCTAGTATTGCTACTCACCATCCTTGGCACCTTTATCATGATGAAGGTGCTGAATATTGAGCTACAAATCATCTCACTGGGCGCGCTGATTATCGCCCTAGGTATGCTGGTTGATAACGCCATCGTCGTTACCGAAGGTATCTTGATTGGTATCAAGCGTGGTCAAACTCGTCTTGAAACCGCTAAACAAGTGGTGTCACAAACCCAGTGGCCGCTGTTGGGCGCAACCATCATCGCCATTATTGCTTTTGCACCAATTGGTCTATCAGACAATGCTACCGGTGAGTTCTGTGTATCATTGTTCCAGGTGTTGCTTATCTCACTATTTATTAGCTGGATAACCGCAATGACCTTAACGCCCTTCTTTTGCAACATGATGTTTAAAGACGGTGCGCAGGATGACAATGAATCAGACAACGACCCATACAAGGGAATCTTATTTACTGCGTATAAGTGGTCGCTCAAGCTAGCTATTCGCTTCCGTGCGGTCGCGATGATGCTGGTTATCGCTGCATTAGTTGTGTCAGTTTTAGGCTTTGGTTACGTAAAGAATGTGTTCTTTCCTGCATCAAACACGCCTATTTTCTTTGTTGATGTTTGGATGCCAGAAGGTACAGATGTAAAGGCAACTGAACGTTTACTACATGACATTGAAGCCAACCTAATGGCAGAGCAAGCTGAAAAGGACGTTGGGCTAGTTAATTTAACTACCGTGATTGGTCAAGGTGCGCAGCGCTTTGTACTCACCTATGCACCTGAAAAAGGTTACGCCGCTTACGGTCAGTTACTGTTAGAAATGCAAGACCTCACCACGCTTAATGACTATATGCGCACTTTAGAGCGTGAGTTAAGTGTGCGCTTTCCGCAGGCCGAGTATCGCTTTAAGTACATGGAAAACGGCCCTAGCCCAGCAGCAAAAATCGAAGCACGTTTTTATGGTGAAGACCCTAAAGTGCTGCGTGAATTGGCTGCCAAAGCTGAAGCGATTTTAAAAGCTGAGCCAACTGCAAATGGCGTGCGACACGACTGGCGTAACCAAGTGCCGGTTGTACGCCCGCAACTTGCCATGGCGCAAGCACGCGAAACCGGTATTAGTAAGTCTGACCTCGACAATGCGCTACTGACTAACTTTAGCGGTAAGCAAGTGGGTGTATACCGTGAACATAGTCATCTATTGCCGATCATCGCTCGCGCGCCAGCCGAGGAGCGCCTAGATGCCGAAAGCATTTGGAAGCTACAGGTATGGAGCGCCGACAACAATGTGTTTGTGCCTATCTCACAAGTGGTGTCTGAGTTTGAAACCGACTGGGATAACCCATTAATCATGCGCCGCGACCGTAAACGTATGATTTCTGTGTTAGCCGATCCGGTCAATGGCATCGACGAAACTGCCGATTCAGTCTTTAGAAAGGTGCGCCCACTGATTGAAGCGATTGAGCTACCAGACGGCTATGAGCTTGAATGGGGCGGCGAGTACGAAACCGCATCTGAAGCACAAGCCTCAGTATTTAGCTCGATTCCTATGGGTTACTTAGCAATGTTCTTAATAACTGTATTGCTATTTAACTCAGTCAGACAACCTTTGGTGATTTGGTTTACCGTGCCGCTGGCACTCATTGGTGTGGTATCGGGACTATTGCTATTTGACGCACCGTTTAGCTTTATGGCGCTACTTGGCCTACTCAGTTTAACCGGGATGATCATCAAAAACGGCATTGTGCTGGTTGACCAAATCAACCTTGAACTCAGCCAGGGTAAAGAAGAGCTGCAAGCGGTTATCGACTCGTCCGTAAGTCGTGTACGTCCGGTATTAATGGCTGCAATTACCACGATGCTAGGTATGGTGCCACTACTATCTGATGCCTTCTTTGGCTCAATGGCAATTACCATTATCTTCGGTTTAGGTTTTGCCTCAGTGCTAACCCTAATTGTGTTGCCAGTGGCCTACACCATAGCCTTTAGAATTCCCTATAAAGCAAGCTAAACAAGGTAGCTTTGTGTGGCCCCGTAGGAGGGAATTTAATCAGCTGTAGTGATAGCATCCAGTTGTAATGACATTTAAGTCATTGAAAACGTGGATGTTTTCGTCGAGCCCACAGGATGTGCTTGCTGCGAGCTTTAAATGTCATTGCAACGTGAGCCAACAATCAAAGCTACCATATCTGGAAAACACTTGAGTTTACAGGCAAAGCCTAGTCGAATGATATCCACCTACTAAAGTAAGTAGTTTAGGGGCAAAAAAGAGGGGATGACTATATGTCATCCCCTTTTACTAATGACGTTAACACGTCGCTTTTGGGAGTCGGTTTTTAGGTAACTTAAGCCGTCACTTGTTGAAAGTCGTTAGACTCAAGTTCATTTTTACGTGGCAGTGCCCAAATAGAGTTGCGTTCACCATAATAAGCGCGGTACTTGGCTTTATTGGCTGTAACCATAAAGACTAGGGCAAACAACACCGCCATAAACTCAACCATTAAGCCACTTTGGGCGACTGTCCAAGTAGGCATACCCGGTACCACTAGTGCTAATAATGAAGTAACCGGTATGGCCACACATACAGCAAACAAGGCATAAAGTAAGTGAATTGCCGAGCGAGCTGCGCCGCGATAAAAGCTATAGCCAATAGCAGCAAAGAACACTGAATAATAAACCCATAAGTACGCATGGTTCAGCGGAAAATTAAGTAAGTACAACCACTTAGAAGCTACCATCGCGCTGCCAATTCCAAGCATGGCACCTAAGCAAACGCCAATGGTAAGCGCAGCCATCACTTTCACTGATTTTCGCTGTTCACCTTTTTTCTCGCGGCGCTTTTCAAGCCAAAGTAAGTTGCCACTGTAAAATAAGAATGCCCCTAGCAAGCCCATGGCAAAGTACATCCAACGGCCATAGTCACCAGCATAGTTACCAAAGTGCAGCGCAAAAAAGCTTTTCACCACAGGACCATATACCCCATGCTCAGGTAAATTGACTGTTGAAAAACCGACCGCCTGAGTAAAAGGGTGAAAGTATATGATGTCGTTATAGCCGCCACGAAGTGGGCGATCGTCAGCTGCTAAGTATGCCGCGACAGTTGGGTTTGGCGTGTGCAGCTGAGAAAACTCTAACTTTTCTAGCTTATAGTCTGGCGCCATTTGTTGCAGGTATTGTTTATAAACCACCATACTTGGCAGCTCAGCAATATCATATGTTTGCGTGCCCTTACCACCACGCTCAAACAGAGGTTTGTCGCCATAGACCACACCTAGACCACCGTAAAACGGGTCGTGAAAGGCAAACACCACAGCAGTCCAGGCAATCAACAGATGAAACGGCAAACTCACCACACCAACTAAATTATGGCTGTCTAACCAAAAACGGTTAGCACCTTTGTTTTGTCTCAAAGCAAATAGATATTTAACTAAGGTTGGCAACAAAACAATCACGCCTGAGATCAACGCGATGAAATACAACGCCGCCGCAATACCAAGCACTAGCACGCCCAAATCTTCATGACCGACTTTGCCAATAATACCCGCAGTGCGATGCAGCTGATCAATCAGGTCGCCCAACTCATTGGTCTGTGCACCTGAAATTTGCAGCTTATCTGCATCATCTAATGTGGCATAGGTCAGCTCATCGTTGAGCCTAACTAACTCACGACCACCGCCTTGCTCAAACCAGGATAGCGCAGCACCGCCTTCAACAAAGTTAACAATAAACCCCTGACTTGCCTTCTCATGGGTAGTGACGGCTTGTTCAATTAAGGTATCAATGCGCTCGTTACTCACTGGTTGGGCAATCAAGCTTGCAGGTCTTGCCCACTGATCGATTTGCGGCTTGAACATGGTCAAGGCGCCCGCGAAAAACGCAATAAATAACAACAGTGATGTGGTGATACCTGTCCAGGTGTGCACCGATTGATAAGTTCTTAGTACATCAGGGCGAATTTTCATTGTAACCACCACAAACTCACAAATATTAAATACACCACGGCGTTAGCTATTAATAACCACAGCAGCGCTGTTTTTGCCGTTTTAAACAAAAAGCCAAATGCTAATAGCGGCAACCAGATAACACTGAGCATCCACATATTAAATTGCACCTTCATACCCATCTCTAATCCACCAGGTCCAAACCAGGCAAACAGGGCGACAATGCCATAACTGAGCAGCAGCCCCAGAAAGAAACTAATCAGGCTTTTACGCCACCAATGGGGCTGAATTTTATCTTGAGGTAGTAAACGAGCCACTAGCGTCCCTCCTTAGGCTTAAGCAAGGTTGAAAATGGGACGCACATCATCAAGGTGATGACGGTGAACACCCAGGTAAAAATAGCTGCGATGGTTGTAAGCAGCTGCATCCAGCTTAGTAAAGCAAGCATTAATATACAGCAGCCTAGCGCAGCAAAAATGCGTGGGTGGGGTGCGCTCAACAAACGCTGATGCCGAGTGGTCACATAGATCAATATCACTCCAATTAGCGTGAGTAATACCGCCGAGATTTGAAACATAACTACCTCAAGGGTCAAAAAAGTTAATGAAGTTACAAAACTGTGACGATGATAAAATAAATGATAATGATTCGCAATTGCGTTAGCTCACACTTTCGAGTAAATTGATCCTGATCCCCCAATAAACAAGTGTTTAAAACAAGCGAAAGGATTTACGCTATTATGAAATCTCCCTCTTTTAAACTGCATCTACTTGCCAGTGCCCTACTCGCCACACCAGTTTTCGCATCAGCCAACGCGGGATTAGATGCTGAAAAAACAGAATCAATTGAAGTGATTAAGGTGTATGGCGAAAAAATTGAACGTAGCCTTAAAGACTCCACCTCTTCGATTTCTGTTATCGACAAAGACACCCTAGATAGTGGTCAGTACCAGTCTATTTCGAGCGTACTATCTGAAGTAGCCAATATTGTGGTGCTTTCAGGTGCTGTGCCTGATATTCGTGGTGTCAGCGGTAATGGCAGCGCCACCGGGTTTAACTCATTTTCAGGTGGTGCACGCGCACGTGTTACCACACTCGTTGATGGTGTAGCTGAGCCATTTGTTGCCGACCTAGGTGGCGATACCGGTATATGGGATATTCAACAAATCGAGGTTTACCGCGGACCGCAGTCAACCATTAATGGCCGTAACAGTATTGGTGGCACGGTATTTATTAAAACTGAAGACCCAACTTTTGATTGGCAAGGCGCTGCCCGTTTAGGCTATCGCAATCAGGACCAATTCATTGACTCGGCTGTCATGCTGTCAGGGCCAATTTTGGATGACGAGTTAGCATTTCGCATTACTGGGCAAAACGTCACCGGCGATAGCTATATCAACCATGTTGAATACCCAGATAATCCAAGCAAATTTGACCAGAGCGAGATCAAAACTAATCGCTGGCGCGGTAAGTTACTGTGGCAGCCAAGTGCGCTTGATGGTTTTAGCGCTAAATACAGCTTCTCAATCAATGATGAAAAAGGTAATTCAGGACGCAACTACTTCTCTGGTGAAGACCCATGGAAATATGAGCGAATTTTCAATCGTTACATCACCACCAAATCCAACACCCACTCGCTTAACTTTGACTATGACTTAGGTGATGGCAAAGCCCTCGATTTACTGGTGTCTTACATGGACTATGAGTGGGGATTTGACTCGTACGAGCCAAACCCGGCTCAAGAACAGCAAGTGATCATGGAGGATGCAAGCTGGACGGTAGATGGTAAATATACCTTTGGTTTGAATGACCCAAGTTTTAATGGTTTCGTTGGCCTTGCTTACTTTAAGCGCTCGCAAGATTTCGACAGCCAAGGCAGCTCTGAGTACTTTGGTGACGACAGCACCACCTCAAGCTCAATTTACAGTGAAGTGACCTATGAGTTTGTTGAAGATTGGCGTTTAACAGCAGGTGGACGCTTCATGCGTGAGGAGCAAACCCGTAACTTTACTTACCTGCCAATTATTGAAAAGCTCGATAACAGTGAATCCATCTTCCTACCAAAAGTGGTGCTGCAATATTTATATTCAGACACCACCACATTTGGCGCAAGTATTCGCCGCGGCTTTAACTCAGGTGGCGGCGCATTAGACTTCTTCGCCCAAGAATATTACTACTACGACAAAGAGTCGGTTTATACCTACGAGCTAACCTCACGCAGTAGCTTTAACAATGGTGATATGAACCTGAACTTCAACCTGTTCTACAACGACTATGACGGCTATCAAGCATCTAACAGTTTGCGCCGTATTACCAATGTTGAACAAGCGGTCACCTATGGTGTGGAAGGTGAATTTAATGCCATGTTGACCGACGATTTACAGCTGGTTTCTGGCTTAGGTTTATTGCGCACTGAAATTAAAAAAGCTGATGCTGATTACGGCGACATTATTGGCAACAAGCTTAACTCTGCGCCTGAATTTACCGCTAACCTAGGTTTAAAATACTGGTTTAGTGACGAGTTCACCGCTGGCATTTCTGCAAACTATGTCAGCGACTATTACGGTGATATCAACAATACCGAAGAACGAGTTGCTGGTGACTATGTGATAAGTCGTTTAAACATCGACTACCAAAATGACAATTGGCGCGTCAGTGGCTATGTAAATAACCTGTTCGACGAAAAAGGCATCACCTCATTAGAGCCAGCAAGTGGTCGCTACCCTGTAGGTTATGCCGCGATCGTTGACCCAAGAAATATCGGTGCAACAGTCACTTATAAGTTCTAATTAGTTACCAACTGACAAGTTCATATTAGGGTTATTTAGGTTAGGCTAATTTACTTGTATAAGTTAGCCTATACCTGAGCATACCTAAACCAACCGGTCTAATACAAAGATTAGATAGTACAAAACTTATACGCACTTGCTGATTGCCAGTGATTGATAGCTGTCGAAATAAGGCTTGCAGGTAAAAAAACACCTTGAAGAAAGTGCCCCGCCTAACCAGATATAGCAATAGCATCTAGTTGCGATGACATTTAAAGCCTTTGAAAACATGGATGTTTTCGTCGAGCATTCTTGTTAAACAAAGAGTGGATGTGCTTGCGGCGTGCTTAAAATATCATTACATGGCAGGCTCAACCTAACGTGTCATGTAAACAAAAAAGCCAGCGTTCAATTAAGTCGCTGGCTTTTTTATTGGATATACAATTGCTAACTTAGCCGTTTTTAATCGCCACTGAACGCGCCAAAATACCCAGTGTTGTGCCATTGTGTAGCAGTGCACTCATGGTTGGATTTAACCAGCCCATTGCCGCAGCTAACATAATGCCTGAGTTAACGTACTCAGCAATCTTGATGTTGGTATTGATCATCTTCATGGCGATTTTTGATAGCTGATAAGTCTCAGCCACACCATAAAGCTTGTCTTGCAACAAGACTACATCGGCAGCCTGACGAGCAAGCTCTGTGCCTTCACACATTGCCACGCCTACGTTGGCTTTGGTTAATGCTGGCGCATCGTTAACACCATCACCTACAAACATCACTTTATGTCCCTGGGCTTGCAGAGATTCAATAATGTCAGACTTAGACTCAGGTGTTGCCTCAGCAAATACCTTATCGAGTTTAAGCTCATCACCGAGCTTGTTTGCCTTGTAGACACTATCGCCTGAGATCATCACTAGATGCTTAATGCCAAGCTCACGCAGATCAGCTAAGGTTCGCTCAACATCATCACGCAGATGATCACGCAGACCTATCATTCCCATCAGTTCTTGCTGATGAGACACATACACCAGATGGCGGCCTTTCGCTTCGTACTCGCGAATTTGCGCTTCATAGCCGCTAAAATCCACGCCTTCATGGGACTCTAAGAAGTGACGCGAACCCATCACTAAACAGTGTCCATTAAGGGTGCTTTTAAGGCCGTGGGCAATCACATACTCCACTTCGCCGTGGTCGATATGTGGCAATTGATGATGCTTAGCCGCATTAACTACCGCTTGCGATAACGGATGGTTACTGTGCTCTTCTACCGATGCGGCAATAGCAAGTAAATCACGGGCGCAATTGTCACCATTACAGTTAAACGGCACCACATCGGTCACTTCCATATCGCCATAAGTTAAGGTGCCGGTTTTATCAAATACGCACACATCAACTTCGGCAAGCTTCTCGATGGCGCTACCACCTTTAAGCAAAATCCCCTGCTGTGCGGCGCGGTACATAATCGACTTAAAGGTCACTGGCGTACTGAGTTTAAGCGCGCAGGAATAGTCAACCAAGAATACCGAAGCAACACGGTTAATGTCTTGGGTAAGCGCAAACACAGCTGCGCCCATACCAAGGGTGATCTTCACCCGGCGATTGGCCATATCTTGAGTGACTTGCTGGATCTCACTCTTCTCACTTAGAGAATCATAGATAAGCTGGGCGATTTTAGCTGTAGTAGACTCACTGCCCACTTTATCAACACGCACTTGAATCGTGCCTTCAAACACGCTTGAGCCAGAGTAGACAACCGCATCTTGCTCACGGCGCACTGGCACACTTTCGCCAGTTAAGGCTGCTTGGTTAATTAACGCTGCACCGTCAATTACAGTGCCGTCAATTGGCACAGCATCGCCCGGTACTAGCTCAACAATATCACCAACATTTAGCTCAGTTGAGTTAACTTGCTTACGCTCGCCATTTGCCAGTACCTGCCATACAACCGCTTCAGTTGGCGTCATTAAGTCGGCAAGTAACTTGTCACTCTTGCGACAAGTTTCTTGCTCCATATACTCGCCTAAGCTGATCAGAGTTTGGGTCATCATCGCGGTTTTATAATCACCACGATATGCCGACAGCCCTACAGCAATGGCATCAAGCACTTCAACCGATACCTTTTTGTCGCGCAGCTCTGACACACCCTCTAATAAAGTTGGTGCAATCAAGGTGGCAGTCGAAATTGCGCCCCACTTACCCGGCAACATAGCCGCAGCAAGCGTGCCAATAGCATTCATGGCAATATCACCACGAGTAAACTGATGTTCAGTTTCACTTAGCTCGGCATCTGCGATATCTAGTTGAGCTAAACGCGCTTCAACGGTAGCTTTGTCGAGCAAGGCTTCGTCATATTCAATAACGATGGAGTAGGCGTCTTCATTCACGCGCACATCTTTAATGCCTTGAATACCAATTAAGCTTTGTTTGAACCAGTCGCTGGTATCAGCAAGCTCGGCGCTGCGTTCAAGCTTAAAGCGAATTCGCCCTGGAATATGATGCTTTATTCTAAGCGGCGTCATTATTCACCTTTGTGTAGGTTACGGTAGTAATCTAGCTCTGCTTGCGTGTCTTCTAAACGCTCTTTTAGCTCTTCGACTTCACCGCGAACTGCAGACCAGGCTTTTTCACCTGTTGAGCTTACGCTTTGCTGTAACTTCTTATTGCTCAGAAGGTAAGCTACTGCTGCACCTGCAGCCAAGCCCATCATAAAGTGGGTTTTGCTGTTTTGCTGCTTGTAAGGCTGTTCTGCGCCTTGTTGTGCAGGATCTACCTGACCTTGGGGCATTTGTGGTTGCCCTGCTTGCGGGTACGGTTGACCATAGCTTTGTGGACCATGATTATGTGGACCATAGTAAGGAGCGCCATAAGGAGGATATTTATTCATGGGAATTAGAACCTGAAAATTGATCGACAAGATATAAGCCTGCTGCGCCAGCGGCCAATATGGTCATTAAAGACAACGCAGGGCGACCTGCCATTTTGCCTGCGACATAAGTCGTCACACCGCCAATTGCTGCAGCCTGCAGCGCAGCCTTAGTAGCCTGGCTAACCAGCTGCTCCGCTTGTACATCACCTTGCTTGTATGACTTCCACTGCGTTGCCACCGTTGCGCCGCCGCCAACCATAGCGCCAACTAACATAGCGCGACTGGCAGGGCTTAATTGGTTGTAGGCATTACTCATGCTGGCTTAACTTCTTGCTCAGACTCACTGATAGCAACCACTTCTTCAGCAGCTTGCTCTACTTGTTCAACCTGCTCGTCCTGTTTGTAGTGACGCTCAACTGACTCTTGGAAACCCTGACGACCGGCGTTGTAAGTGTCTTTAAAGATTTCAGAGCTGTTTGATACGTTCTCTTTCACGCTGCTCGCGGTTTGAGTTGCGGTATCTTTTACCTTGCCGCCACCTGATTTTAGTAAATCACCAGCACCAGAAACGGCATTCATTAGCGTGCCACGTACTTTTTCATTGCTTAGTAATAGCGCCGCTGCTGCACCAACCATGGCGCCTTTCCAGAATTCTTTATCGTTCATACCAAAATTTCCTAAAAGTTCTTTAAACATTCCTGCTTCTTCACCTAACACGCCTTCAAGCATGGCTTGGGCTTGTTCGATAAAGGCATCGTTTTGCTCACTATTGTCAGCTTGGTTTGGTTCACCTTGAGGTGGAACCTGAGGTTGTGCGTAATGAGGTTGACCATGCTGGTACTGACCATAAAACCCAGGAGGCACCATGTGTGGTGGGTAACCGTTAGGGTGCATGTGACCGTGATGATACCCATGATGCGGATAGTGCCCTTGCGGTGGATAATGCCCTTGAGGAGCATAGTGCCCGTGTGGCGGGTATCCACTAGCTTGCTGTGGATGCATCCCTGGAGGAGGCATAAAACCAGCAGGCATTTGCTGGTATAGCTCAGCTAATTGTTGCGCCCAAGCTGCAATCTGCTCAGGATCTGCGGCATTAGCTTGTCCTTGCTGATTTTGCTGTGGGTCTGGCTGAGCAAATTGTGGCTGATAGCCATATTGCTGGTGTTCATGGCTCATAACTGGATTCCTTCACCAGATAAGTATTGGGCGATGGCAAAATAAGCACGCTCGGCTGCTTGGTCTGACTCACCAAATAGGTCATCAACAAGCTCAAGCGGTAAGGTATTCGCGTCATATTCAATCACGATACTGCCCGTTGCCTTGTTAAGCTTATAGCTGCGAAATGCCGGAATTTGTGCGATGACATCGTCAACGTTTTGCAGGTTAAACTGCATCAGCTGCGCAACAATGCCTAATTTATATTTCAAACGC